>JAOAEH010000041.1 GCA_026416895.1 Elusimicrobiales bacterium | reverse complement strand
TTTTTTTATTGGTGAATAATGTTTTTTTAACATTCCTGGTGATAATTTTTTGTTTTTATTGTTGTATTTTTTTATTTTTCCCTTCCAGATTTTTTTTAATTTTTCAACTGTTACTGCCCCATACCTAAGAATATATAATATGTCATTTTCAATTTTTATTACTGTTGATTCAATTCCATGAACCGTTTTTCCTCCATCAAGAATTGGTATAGTTGGAAAATATTTGAAAACATGTTGTGGTGTTGTTGGACTTAATCTTGAAAATTTATTTGCACTAGGTGCGGCAATAGGAGTTTTAGATAATTTTATTAAAGACAATGCTATTTTATTTTGAGGATATCTTACAGCAACAGTATTTAATTTAGAAGTAACTATATCGGGTATGACATTTTTTTTAGGTAAAATTATAGTAAGTGGTGATGGCCATATTTTTTTGAGAAAGCTTAAAATCTTTTTATCAACATATGCTATTTCTTTTAATTGTTTATATGAAGAGATATGAACTATTAAAGGATCATTGTAAGGCCTTTGTTTTAATTTAAAAATTTTTTTTATCGCTTTTTCATTGAATACACATCCACCAAGTCCATATACAGTTTCTGTTGGAAATGCAACAAGTTCTCCTTTTTTAATTAACTTAGCACATTTTTCTATATTTGATTTGGTAGCTTTAATTATTGGCATTTTATTTAATTAAGAATATTAACAGAAAAATTAAAAGTAATATATTTGTAAAAAGTATAATATAAATAATTTTTTTGATTAGCTCTAATATGTTTTTTATTTTTTCTAAATCATAAGATATGGATGAAAGCAATCTTCCTTCTTCTATTATAAGTTTTTTTATTGCTTCAATATCATTATTTTGAAGATTAGTTTGTTTATTATGAAATATATTAACAATTTTAGGAATGATATCAAGTCCTTTGTTTATCAATTCTTTAATAATTATTGATTTTAAGTTCATATAATTCCTCCAAAATAAATTTTATCAGATTTAAATTAGGCAAAAATATCTTTCTCCCTATTGATAAGAAAATCTTAGTTATTTCTGCGGAGAGAGTGGGATTCGAACCCACGGTACGCCTTTTCAGACGTACAGCGGTTTAGCAAACCGCCGCCTTAAGCCACTCGGCCATCTCTCCTCTGGTTGGTTTTATATTTATATTATACAAATTTTAGTTATTTTCAGCTGATTTTACTAAATGTTTTTGTGAATCCTTCTTTTATATTAGTCCATTGTACAAATCCGGTTTTTTCTTCCCATTTTTGTGGTGATGCTATCCAATGATAATGTGTAGCTTCTCTTATTTTATCTCTATTAAGTATTGGTTTGAAATTAAAAATATATGAAAATATTTCAAAAGACAATGCTGTTAATTTCATTAAGTTTTTTGGCATTTTTATTATTTTTGGTTTTTTTACATTCATGCTTTTTGCCATTTCTTCTATAAATTCATCCCAAGAGTATGTGTTTCTTTCGCATACATAAAAAGTTTCATTAAGTATATCGTCGGACAAAGATCTCATAATGCATTTAACTAAATCTTGAGCAAATACAAAACTGAATTTTGCATTTGGATTTGATGGTGAAATTATTATTCCTTTTTTTACCCATTTTGCTATTGTTGAAAATCCATCATCTTTTGGCCCGTATACTATTGGAGGTCTTAATATTACCCATTTATGAAATTTTTTTATTTCCCACTCTCCCATTAATTTACTTAAACCATAATAAGAGACAGGGCTATCTTGGTCTGTTTCCATTTTAGGTTTATTAGGATTTTTGGATGGACCACCTGCAGCAAGTGAAGAAATATAGATAATCTTTTTAATTCCATTTTCAAATGCAGCTTTCACTATATTTTTTGTTGTTGATACATTTTCTTTTATAAATTCATTTTTATTTCTTGCAAAAAGTGTTGCTGCTAAATGAATTATAATATCTCCTTGTATGTTTTTTCTTAGAATATCTAAATTATGATAGTCAGTATTTAAATATTTTACTCCATCTTTTTCGAATGACTTTTTTCTTGTCAGTGATATTACTTCATAACCATTTAGTTTTAGTATTTTTATTAAGTTAGATCCTATAAAACCACTTCCACCAGTAACTATAATTCTCATTGTTATTCTCCTAATTTGCTATTTCTTTAACTATTTTGTTAGTATTTTTTTCTAATTCATTTACAATTGGGTTAATTATTTTATTTATTTCAAATTTTATAATGTTATTTAAATATTTTATTTTTCCTCTTTTTATTTGTTCTGAGTTTGGAAATTTTTTGTGGATTAATTTGTATAGTATAGGTTGTTTATCTTCTTGTGGTATTATGAAAAATGATGAAAACATCATTATAATGAAGAATATTACTTTTAAAAGTGGAGTGAAAGATAGGAAGTTATAAAATCTTGAAGTAATCATATAGAGATATAAAAAAATCCACAAACCAATAAGTCCATATAAATAATAATTTCCATATTTTCCTGTATCTGGAAACAATACAAATGTAGTTATATGGAAAATAACAATAAATAGAATTCCACTTATTATTTTAAACATTCTTACCTCATTAATATAAAATTTAATTCTATTCCTAATTTTTTGAATCCTCTATATATAGTTAATCTTTTTGGTATTTGCCATTTATGAGTTAAAAGAATAAAAATAGTTGCCATAATCTATTCTATAGATTTAAATTCCACATATACAATAAGATGATCTTCTTCAAAATCTGTTGGAAGAGGATCTACTCTTTTAATACTGCTTACTGCCGATATAGCAGAATGATCAAATAGTTTATTGCCTGAACTTTTTTCAATTTTAATATCTTTTATTTCACCATTCTGATATATTTTAAATTTAACTACTACAATATTGCTTGGAGATATTATATTTTGTGATTGCCAACTGTCCCATAGCTTACCTCTAAGTTTTGTTATATACCAAGGATAAGGGAAGTCTGTATCTGTTCGTATTAGTTGATTGGAATTAGAATGGTTTTCTGATATTGAATTGTTTACTTTTGAGACGGTTTCTTCTATAATTGAAGATTTTTCTTTTGCCATAGATGGGGTAAGATTTATGTTTTTATAAAGATAGTCAGGGTCTTCTATTTGTTTTTTATTGACTTCGGCTTTTAATGTCTCATTTTTATTATATTGATTTTTTTTTATCTCTTTTGTTTCTAATACCTTTTCATTTATTTTTTTTTCTTTTTCGTTATTTTCTAAATTATTAAAATTCGGTGAAATTATTTGTGTTTGTGATGATAAAAAATCTATATAGTATTTTTTATTATTAGTTTCATTTTTTATTTCCATAGTATAAACTAACATCATAATTATAATGTGAATTATCGTTGAATAAATAATATGATTACTCATTATTTTGACACAGACACACCTATTCCTACTCTTTCTGCTCCAAGATTTTTAGCGATGTCTAGTATGTTTATGACATTTTGAATAGATACATCTTTATCTGCCTCTACTAGTACTGTTTTTTCTAATGATTTAGATAGTTTTATGATTAATTCTCTTTCTAAATTATCTGTTTTTCTACCATCAACATATATTTGAGAATTAGATTTTAGTGTTACTGTTATAATCTTTGAGTTTGAAGAAATAGTATCTGGTCTTGAAGAAGTTTTGGGAAGATTAACTTTTATATGAGGATTTGAAAAAAAAGGTGTTATTATCATAAATATTATTAAAATTATAAGCATTACATCTATTAAGGGTATCATATTTATCTCAGAAATATAGCCTTTTGAAGTATTATGTATTTTCATTTCTATAATATTTATCTATGATTTGTTCTAAAAAATAATTAAGCTCTTGATTATATCTGTTCATTCTTGAAACAAAATAATTATAAGCTATGACTGCAGGGATTGCAACAAAAAGTCCCATAGCAGTATTGATTAATGCCTCTGATATACCATGTGCAATGACTTGTGGCCCTGCACTTTGAAATTGTGCTATGTCCTTAAAAGCTCTTATTACACCAATTACAGTTCCAAAAAGTCCTATATAAGGAGCAGTGGAACCTATTGTTGCTAATGCATTTAATTTTTTAGATAAATTAGTAGTTTGATATTCTATTATTGATGATATGTATTCTCTTTTTTCTTTTATGCTACCGGGATGATTTACAAGTGATGTTATAATTTCATATATTTGGCCTTTTTGTGTATAAGAGTATTTTATAATCTCTTTTACTTTGCCGTTTTCAAGATTTTGTAGTATTTTGGTAATTATTTTAGAGTTTTTAAATATTAGGTTTTTAAATTCAAAATATTTTTCTATTATTATTGAAACTGAGTATATGGATATAAAAATTAAAGCTATAAAAATAGGGCCACCTGCTTTTATTATTTCTTTTAATCCAAATTCCATAAGACCTCTTTATTAATTAATTTTATTAAATATTTTTTAAGTTTAAAATTTTTTTTAAAAAATTTTTTATTTTTTCTTGATTTGGATTTTTAATAATTCCTTTTTCAGTTATAATGGCGGAGATAAGATTATGAGGTGTAATATCAAAAGCTGGATGGTAAGCATTTGTTTTAGGGTGAGCTATGTATGTTTCTTTAATTTTAATTATTTCAAGAGAACTTCTTTCTTCTATCTTTATATCTTCACCCTTAGATATAGAAAGATCAAATGTTTCTAATGGAGCTGCTACATAGAAAGGTATATTATGTTTTTTAGCAACAATTGCAAGGGTGTAACTACCAATTTTATTTGCAGTATCACCATTTAGAGCTATTCTATCAGCTCCAATTATTACCGCATCTATTTTTGTATTTTTCATTAACCATCCAGCAGTATTATCACAGATAAGAGTATATGGTATTTTGTTTTTCATAAGTTCCCACGTAGTAAGTCTAGCTCCTTGAAGATATGGTCTTGTTTCACATGGATATACATGTGAAATTTTCCCTTTCTTGTATCCTTCTAAAATTATTCCTAAAGCAGTACCTATTCCACTTGTAGCAAGTGAACCTGTATTACAGTAAGTTATAACTTTTGAATCTTTAGAAAGAAGTTTTACTCCATTTTCTGCTATTTTTAACGTAGATTGAATATCTTCATCTATTATTTTAAATGCTTCTTTTTCAATCTCTTTTCTAATTTCATTTATATCTGCTCCATCTTCTAAAAGTTTTATTGCCTTTTGGTGTAAACGTTGAGTTGTTTTAAATAAAGACACTGCAGTTGGACGTGAATTAGTTAATATTTGTAAATTTTTCTTAAGTATTTCTTTTATATTTGTTTTAATACCTTTTAATATTATCTCATCAATTCCTAATAAATATCCTAGCGCAGCTGTATCTCCTATTAATGGAGCACCTCTAACTACCATTTCTTTTATTGCTTTAGCTGTATCTTTTGAATTTCTAGCTAAAAAATAGTTAATTTTAAAAGGTAAATATCTTTGATCCAAAATACGAAGTTTTCCTTTTGAATATATTATCCTTTTAGGAATCATTTATTATGGTATTGTATTTATGATTTCTTCTAAATCTGATTCTGGTCTGCCTGTTATTTCAACTGTTTTTTCTTTTCCCCTTAATCCTCTAATTATATTTACATTAGTTTCTTTAACTTCAAAAAAACTTGCAAGATATTTTTTCAATATCTCATTAATTTTTTCATCATTTTGTCTAACACATAGTTTAACTCTTAATACTTTACCTATTCTTGATATTACTTCATTATCTTCGCAGTTAGGTATTACTTTTACTTTTACTATCATTTTGCCCCCTTATTCATCAATTTGAAAAAATTATACTACCCAGTCTTATCAAATTTGATCCTTCTTCAATTGCGTATTTCCAATCAGAACTCATTCCTAGAGAAAGATAAGTTTTGAAGTTGTCCTTATTTTTTTCGAAATTAAAGTATTTCATAAAAATATCCTTTGCTATTTTAAAAGCTTTTCTAATTTCTTCTTCATTTTTTGTAATTGGTCCTATTGCCATAATTCCGGCAGGAGAAATATTTGGAAATTTTGTTAATTCTTTTATAAAATTATCAAATTCAGTTGGCATTATTCCATATTGAGACTGTCTATTATTTATTTTTAGTTGAATAAGCACAGGAATTTTTTTATCTGTTTTTTTATTTATTTCTTGTGCAAGCTCAAGTGAGTCTAATGAGTCTATATAATCAAAAATCTTAACAGCATATTTTACTTTATTTTTTTGTAAATGTCCTATAAAATGTAGTGAAATATTTTGTCGGAATTGTATAAATTTTCCGTTTTCTCCCCATCTCTTTATAGCATCTTGGATTTTGTTTTCACCTATTATTTTTATTCTTCCATCTTCAAGTAGTCTTTGAATATCAGAATCCGAAGCATATTTTATTACAGCCATTACTTTTGAAGAGTCTACTTCTTTTAAAATTTTGGTTATATTTGATATAACGTTCACTACAGGTTGCATCATTTACTATATAATATATTTTACCAAAATTTTATTCTTTTTTTGTTTTAATTTTAAAAATAAAACCCCCTTTGCTTTTTAAGGCAAAGGGGGATGAATTAGTTTTTATTTTTTTAATTAATACATGTCACCGGCTGGAACTGGTGGAGTTTTTTCTTTTTTCTCAGGAAGTTCAGCAACAAATGCACCACTTGTAAGGAGTGTTCCAGCTATTGATGCAGCATTTTCAAGTGCTGTTCTTGTAACTTTGCAAGGATCTACTATTCCTGCTTTAATTACATCTACAAACTCAAGCTTTTCTGCATCGAATCCGATTTCAGGAGATGAATTTTTCACCTTTTCTATTACTATAGATGGATCTACTCCTGCATTTTCAGCAATTGTTCTTAATGGAGCATAAACAGCTTTTTTAATTATATTTACTCCTGTTTTTTCGTCTTCATTTTCAAGTTTAAGATTGTCAAGAACTTTTGCTGCTCTAATTAATGCTACGCCACCACCTGGTAAAATTCCTTCTTGAACACCTGCTTTTGTTGCATTTTTTGCATCTTCAACTTTTGATTTTTTAGCTTTCATTTCGGTTTCAGTTGCAGCTCCGACTCTAATTACAGCAACGCCACCAGCAAGTTTTGCTAATCTCTCTTCAAGTTTTTCTCTATCATAATCAGATGTTGTTTCTTCAATTTGTTTTCTTATTTGGTTAGTTCTGTCTTTAATTTTCTTTTTATCGCCTTCACCATCAACTATTGTGGTATTTTCTTTATCGACTACAATTCTTTTTGCTCTTCCAAGTTGATCAAGATTTGCTTTTTCGAGTTTCATTCCTCTCTCTTCACTTATAACTTCTCCGCCGGTAAGAATTGCAATATCCTCAAGCATTTCTTTTCTCCTATCACCAAAGCCAGGAGCTTTTACAGCGCAGCATTTGAGTGTTCCTCTTAATTTATTTACAACAAGTGTGGCAAGAGCCTCTCCTTCCACATCTTCTGCTATTATGAGGAATGGTTTTCCAGTTTGAACTATCTTTTCAAGTATTGGTAGTAACTCATTCATTGAAGAAAGTTTTTTGTCGGTTATAAGTATCATTGCATCTTCTAAAACACATTCCATTCTCTCAGCATCAGTTATAAAATATGGTGATATGTAGCCTCTATCAAACTGCATTCCTTCTACCACATCAAGTTCAGTTGTAGAAGATTTTCCTTCTTCTACGGTAATTACTCCTTCATGTCCAACTTTTTCCATTGCTTCAGCAATTAGATTTCCAATTTCTCTATCATTTGCAGATATAGTAGCAATTTGTGCTTTTTCTTCTTTGGTTTTTACTGGTTTTGCCATTTTTTTAAGTTCCTCTACTATTGCTGCAACTGCTTTGTCTATTCCTCTTTTGAGATGTAGAGGGTTTGCACCTGCTGCTATATTTTTAATACCTTCGTTGAAAATATATTGAGTTAGAACTGTTGCTGTTGTTGTTCCATCTCCTGCCACATCATTTGTCTTTGAAGCAGCTTCTCTTACAAGCTGTGCTCCCATATCTTCAAAATGATCTTCTAATTCAATTTCTTTTGCTATTGTTACGCCATCATCAATTATTGTTGGAGAACCAAATTTCTTTGCAAGCACTACTGATCTTCCTTTTGGACCTAATGTAACTTTAACAGTGTTTGCTAGTTTATCAACACCTTGTTTTATTTTCATTATACCTGTGTCTGAGAAAAGAATTTCTTTTGCCATATTAACCTCCTTTTTGAATTAATTATTAATTATTGCAAGAATATCTTCTTCTCTCATAATTAGATAATCTTCATCATTTATTTTTATTTCAGTACCAGCATATTTTCCATATAAAACTTTATCACCTACTTTTACTTCAAGAGGGATAAGTTTTCCATCTTCAGTCATTTTGCCTTTTCCAACAGCTACTATTTCTCCTTCCTGTGGTTTTTCCTTTGCAGTATCTGGTATTATTATTCCGCCTTTTTTAACTTCTTTTTGTTCAAGCGGTTTTATTATTACTCTATCAGCAAGTGGCGTTATGTTTATTTTTGTTTTTGTATCTCCCATAAGCACCTCCTTTTTTAGCAATTTTTATATCTAATTGCTAATTTACAAAATTTTTTTTGTTTTGTCAATAGCAAACTAATAATTTAATTGCTAATTTTCAATATCAAAAATAAATCTTGAATTTCCAATTTCAAAGCTCATTCCTTTTTCAAGTCTGATAGAAATTTTAAGCTCTTTCATTTTGTATCTTACTATTTGACTGTTGATTGGTATAAGTTCATAGAAATCCTCTCTTATTATTATTGCTGCTGCATAATCCGATATAGGAATGAGTGGATTTTTGGGATAGGCTGGAATATGAGATGTGTAAGGATTCCCTATAAAAGTTAAAAACCTTGAAAGATTATGTTTTTTTTTCCTTCCTTCATGTTCTTCTTCTATATAAGCTTTTTTTATATTAATTTGATATATTTTGAAATAAATTTTAAAATTTAAATATTGCGCCACATCATATGTTTCGATTTGTGCAAGTTGTGGCTTTTGATTGTTTATGGATAGAAGGTTTGAAGTATTTTCAAAAATGTAAATTTTTCCTTCTTTTTTAATTTTTGCTAATTCCTTTTCGCCTTTTTCTATTTTTTCTTCTTCTATATATATATGTGAATCATCTTTTGTAGTTATAAATATTTTATTAGATGATGATAAAATTTCATTATATAATTCTTGATCTTTAAAACATGATATATTTATTATCATCTAAAAATATCCATCATTTTTTTTATAAAATTTTTCTGTTCTATTTTGATTAAAATTACTGTGATATTATCATCTCCTCCCTTTAAATTTGCTGCTTTAATTAATTCTTTTGCAGATTCTTTTATATTTGGATTAATTTTAATAATTTGTTTTATTTCATCATCAGAGATTATTTTTGTTAATCCATCAGTTGCAAGTAAAATTATGTCATCATTTTGAAGTTTTTCTTCTTTTATAAAGTATGAATTTTCTTTTTTAGTACCAATAGCTTTAGTAAGTATATTTTTAAATGGTGAATTTTTCATTTCTTCAAAAGTTATTTTACCACTTTTATATTGTTCCATTACAAATGAATCATCTTCAGTAAGTTGTTTAATTTCATTTTTTCTTATAAGATAAATTCTTGAATCTCCAATATGTACAATAGACATTTTTAGATTGTTAATGAAAGCGCAGCTTAGAGTTGTTCCCATTCCTCTGAATTCTTCCTCTTGAGCTTTTGTAAATATTTCTAAATTTGCTTGAGTAATTGCTGCAATTAAAAAATTAGTTTCCTGTGAATAGTTATTATTAACTAAATTAGTAAATTTATTTTCACTGAGATATTTTTTAAAATATGAATGAGTCAAGGTAATGGCTAATTCACTTGCTACTTCACCTTTTTTATGCCCTCCCATTCCATCAGCTATAGCAAAAAAATTTATTTTTTCATCTATAATAAAAGCATCTTCATTATTTTGCCTTGTTTTACCTTTGTCAGTTAGTCCATAGTATTCAATTTTCATATTTCAGTTTTTGCTTAAGTTTGACGATGTAGATGATATTTGTCAATATAATAGTAAAAATTCCTATTAAAAATGATGAGTTTTTCATTGTTTTTCTAAATTGAGAAAGTAAAAATTTGTCATATTCTTTTCTAATATTAAATTTTATTTTTTCTTTATCAGGAGGTTTTATCTCAGAAATTTTTTTATTAATTTCCTTTTTGATCATTTCTGGAGAGTATATATTTCCTTCAGAAATTTTCAAAAAAATTTCTTCTTTTATCTTTGATTCAGTTTTTTTGATTTCTAATTGATATTTTTCATGTTCTTTTTGATATCTAATTTGAGTCTGCTTTTCTATAAATGGTGTTTTTATAGTATAAACAGTGAAAAAAGTTATTATTAAAAAAGATAGTAAATACAGATTAATTACATATTTTCCAAATATTATACTTAAAATTATTAGGATACTCAATAATTTTATATTAAGAATGTTTAACATAATATCAAAGTTTTTTTGGAATGTATATATAACTGAATTGTATGCTAATGTTGCAAGTATTAAGAATAATGATGGAAATAATATTTTTTTTAGTTTGTTATTTTTTATATTATCATGTAGTAAATGAATTGATAAAACTCCTAATAATGAAAAAGGGAAAAATGTTTCTAAACTAATTTTAGTTTCTCTTATTAGTTTTTCTAAATATTGTAGGAAGTATATGTTTGTGTTTTCTAGAGAGTTTGAAAAAATGTGTATTGAAATAAAGAATAAACCATATAAAGTCAAATATATTCCAAATGTTTTTGTCTTTTTTGCAGCTTTTATAATTAATAAGAGAGTTAACAGTAAAATTATTAATGAATTTATTTTTGAACTCAAACTGAGATAGCCATATATTATTATTAAAATAGCACATATAAATGTTATAAAAGTATGTAAAATTAGTGATTTGATTATAAAAGTTTTTTCATCTTGTAAATTAACTTTTTTTTCTTTTTTGTCAGCTTCCTTTTTTTCCAAATCAAAATTAGTTTGAGGTTTTGAATTTATTATTTGATTAGAAAGTGTTTGATGTTCTTGTTTTTCTTCATTTTCTAGATTTTTTATAGCAGGCAATTCAATTTCAATTTGATTATCCAATATTATATTTTTGTATCCATTTTTCTTATAAATTTCTAATTCCTTTAAAACTTCTGTTGCAGATTGGTATCTTTCTTCTGGCTTTTTTTTCA
Source organism: Elusimicrobiales bacterium (assembly GCA_026416895.1). Taxonomy (GTDB): domain Bacteria; phylum Elusimicrobiota; class Elusimicrobia; order Elusimicrobiales; family UBA9959; genus JANZZP01. Next base: position 5,701 of record JAOAEH010000041.1, on the reverse strand, counting down.
TTAATTTTTCAATCATTCTAACAGTCCAAATAGGAAGTTCTGGTTTTAACAAATATAAATTAGGTATAGGAGAATTAACATGTTGATTAATAACTTCTATAGATGTTTTTCCATCGAAAGGATATTTTCCTGTTAGTATATAAAAATAAGTTGCTCCTGCTGAATATAGATCACTTCTCCAGTCAATTTTTTCACCAAGACATTGTTCTGGCGACATAAAATAAGCTGTTCCTATCATTTCTCCTGCTATAGTCAATTGTTTTTCTTCAACTATTCTTCTGGCAAGTCCAAAATCAATTATTCTTGGTATACCTTCGTTGTTTATAATTATGTTAGATGGTTTTATATCTCTGTGAATTATATTTTTTGAATGAGCATGTTCTAAACCCTTCATTATTCCAATCATTATTTCGGATGCTTCTTCAACTTTTAAAAATTTTTTTTCTTTTACAATTTGTTCTAAACTTTTTCCTTCTACATATGACATAACTATATAATATCTATCCTTTTCTTTGCCGAAATCATAGACATGAACAGTGTTTGGATGATCAAGTTGTTTTGATATTTCTGCTTCTCTTAAAAAAAAATCTATATTTCTTGGATCGGCTTCTAATTCTTTTGATAGTATTTTTATGCAGACAATTTTATTTAGTTTAATATGATGAGCTTTATATACTATTCCCATTCCACCTTGTCCTATTTTTTCAAGGACAAGACAACCTGCGAATGTTTTATGTGTAATATCATCAGTCATTTAGTCGCCTATCTCTGTGATAGATGCTTGTATTTTTGTTTAGTCTTGATTTTAAATATCTTTTTATTTCAAATATCTTTTCAATAAGTTTAGCATAATGTATTTTTTTCTTTACATCTACTATTGCTATTGAGAGAGTCATAATTGGAAATTGTTTTAAATTGTTTAATCTGTCTATAACAGTTATATAACCATTTCTTCTATCTTTTTCACAATAAAAGAAAGGTATTTCAGAATCAAATTTTTTAATTATTTCTTCTATTGTTGGTATTGTTTGATCTAAAGGAGTTATTATGACAAAATCATCACCACCTATGTGACCTATAAAGTATTCATTTTTAATTGTATTTTTTACAGAATCTGTAATTATTTTTGCTGTAAATTTTATAATTTCATCACCTTTAGGGTAACCATATGCATCATTAAATGCTTTAAAGTTATCTATATCTATATATGAATAAGAAAAATATTCATTTTTTTCAATTTTTTTTCGTGTATAGTCTTCTATTAATGGTGCACCTGGGAGTTTTGTAATAGGATTTAGTGAAGAATCATTTTCTTTTCTTTTTATAATTCTGTTTATTCTAACTTTAAGTTCTCTTACATCAAATGGTTTGTTTATATAGTCATCTGCTCCTATTTCTATTAGTTTAATTTTTGAATCTAATTCTTCTACTCCTGTTATTACTATTATGGGAATAGATGCTGTTAAGGGATTTTCTCTTATTTTTTTACAAATTTCATAGCCATCAATATCTGGTAGTTTTAAATCTAGCAAGATTAAGTTTGGAGATGGATCTTTTGACAAATAATCAAGTAGATCTTTTCCTTTTAGAAAACTTATCACATTGTAATTTAAATTTTTTAGTATAACTGAAACTAGAAGTCCTACACTTGGATCATCATCTACTATTAAAACAGTTTTTTTATTTAAACCAGATTCTTCCAAAATTACCCCCTCTTATGGAAAAATATAAAAAAAACATTCTTTTTTTCATTATATAATTATTATATAAAAAAGATTTTTGTTTTTTATTTTTGTTTTGGATAAAAAGAATATCGGAAATTAAACATTCCTAATAATTCACTTCCATTTTTATAATTTAGATAGGATAATTGAAAGTTTAGTTTTAAAAAATTAGCTAATTGAAAATTTATTAATTTTGGTGAGAAAGTAGAACCTTGTGGTATTATAATTTCAAAACCAACTAAATTTTTTTCTTTTATAACATAAAAAGAGTTTATAAAAATAGTGGAATCAGATATTGATAATTTTTTGTTATAAGTTAATTGAGATGATGTATTAGATAAGAATTCAGATAACATAAAAACTGTTTTTGAAATATCACCGTTGGAATAACCAAAACTTGTAATGAAATTTTTACTAATATGTTTTGATAGAACTAAGTATAGTGATAATAGCTGATTTGTATTTTTTGAGTCTACTTTAAAAGATGCAGATGGACTGTTAAGATTTGGTTGTGGAGAATCTCTAAAAGTGAAAGATAGTTTTAAGCCTGAGGAAAAAGCAGGAATATGTTTTTGTTCTTTTTGTAGAAGTAATTTTCCATCTCCTTCAAGATACCATAGACCAATTCTATCTAAGTAATTTTTTTTGTTTGTAGTCCAATTGAAATTGTTTTTGGCATATAATCTACCAATATAGTATACTGCATTTATATCTAAAGCTGTTCCTATTTCATTTATACCTTTGCCTCTATATGCTGTTGGGGTTAGTATTAAACCACTGATAGAAACATTATGTGAGGTATTAAAATAATTATTTGAACCTTCTTGCGATAAAAGATTAGTATAAAGAAATAATACAACTAATAATAGCTTAAGTTTTAACATATTACAATAAAATTATATCATACTTTATTAAGAATTAAGAAATTTATTTATGATTAAACATAATAATCCAGAATATATACCTGCCACTACATCATCTATTACAATAGATATTCCTCTGTGTTTTATCTCTTCTAGTTTTTTTATAGGGAATGGTTTAATAGTATCAAATATTCTAAAAAGTAAAAATAAGGTTATTGCATTATATGTATTTTTATCTATCAATGAAAAACCTGTTTAATATCCAGCAATTTCATCTATTACGATAAGAGGATTATCTTTGCTTTGATTAAATGCTTTTTCTGATATAAGAATTGAAAAAGATATTATTAAAATTATAAGTATAATTTTTAAGACAGAATTTTCAGGTATAACATATTGATAGATAGAAAATGCAAACGATGTTCCAAACAAACCACATCCTTTAAATTTACCCTTTCTTTTGAATATGATAATAGGTAGATAGCTTATACCAAAACCACTTGCTATAAAATTAATTATTTTTTCCACTGCTTTTCTATCATCTTATAATGATTAGATATATATAATATTCCACTAATAACTGTAACTAAAGATGCAAATATTACTAAATATGATGGTAAATTTTTAAATTTTTCAATTATGTTTTTAATTGTGTTGTTTTCAATTGGAGCTGTAGAAATTATTAAATATATCATTATTAAATAGATAGTTATAAATTGTGTTAATGTTTTAAATTTACCAGATTTTTCTGCAGAAAGAACATAATTATCTAACGCAGCTAATACTCTTAATGATGCTATGCTTAATTCTCTTATTATTATTAGAAATATTGCAAAAAGAGGAATATTAAGTTCTGGAATATCAGCAAACGCCAAATAACAAGAAAAAACAATTATTTTATCAGCATATGGATCTATGATAGCTCCAAATTTAGTTATAGTATTAGTTTCCCTTGCAATTTTTCCATCAAAATAATCAGAAATTGTTGATATTATAAGCACACAGAAAGCAAGAATTAAAAATGTTAATGAAGATTTATCTATTAAGAAAAATAAGAATATACCAAGCACAGTCCTAGTTAATGTTATTTTATTTGCAAGGGTCATAAAGATAATGTTTCATATTTTTCTTTGTTTTTGTATTTAAACTCTGATTCTTTTATCTCAATATTTATTTTTGTGTTTTTGAGTATTGTTGTAACTAGAGTTTCTCCTAAATCTAATTCTGCTTTTATAGGAATATCATTTTCATCGAAAACTATTTTAAGTGTATAAAGATTTTTTTTGGATTTTATTATTAATATTTTTTTATTGTCTTCATATGAAAGTTCAGCATTTTCTTTTTCAATAAGTTTAGAATAATTTCCAAGCTCTAATAAACCTTTTAACCTTGGTTCAAGGGATCCTTTCCATCTTTCCCAATTTGTAGTTATTATTTGTCTGTCTGATGGTTTTATTATTGTAATTTCTTTTTTGTCCCTAATAATTATTATTTGCTCTTGAGGTTTAGTATGAATTATTTTGATATTGTTTGGTTTTGAGAATAAAATTTTGCCTTCAATTTTCTGTTTTATTTCAGCTGTTTTAAATAATATTTCTTGTTCATAATCAGAAATTAGAGTTTTTATCTTTTCATCAATTACCTTAATTTCACTAACAATATTTATGTGTTTTTTAGAATTATTTGTTGATATTTGTTCTTCAGCTTTTATTAATATGTTAAACAAAAGTGTAATTAAAATTAAAAATTTCATATATTTTCCTCCTTTTTTTGTTTAATTTCTATAGATTGTAAATAATTTTCTATTTTATCGAAATATATCTGCCACCTATTTGTCCCTTCTGGTTTATATATAAATCCCTTTACCTCCAAAAGACTTAAAATATTAGTTGCTCTAGCAGAAGAGCCGAAATGGGCTTTTAATAGATCTTGTGAGACTCTTTTTCTTTCAAGTACTAATTTTAAGGCAGCAATTAATTCTTCGTTTGAAGAACCTTTTCCATCAAATTGTGATTGTTCTTCATCAATATACATTGGATAGGTAGGTTTGCCTTGTTCTGATACATATTTTACCACTTTTTCTATTTCATCTTCACTTACATAGCATCCTTGTATTCTTTCTGGCTTACTTTTGTTTGGTGCTAAAAATAATAAATCTCCTTTACCTATTAAGCTTTCAGCTCCTGGCATATCTATAATAACTCTTGAATCTACTTTGGAACTTACTTGAAGTGCTACTCTCGCTGGTAAATTAGCTTTTATTACTCCAGTAATAACATCGACTGATGGTCTTTGAGTTGCTAAAACAATATGAATTCCTACAGCTCTTGCCATTTGTGTTAGTCTTTGTATAGACTCTTCAACCACGTTTTTTACTTGAAGCATTAAATCAGCAAGTTCATCTATTACTACTATGATATAAAATTCATGAGGTTGTTTGTTTTCATATGCCCATCTATTATATGATTGAATATTTCTTACTTTAGCTTTTTCAAATTTTTTATATCTTTTTTCCATTACCCTTGTAAGTGCAACAAGTGATTTCGCAGCTTCTTTAGGATCTGTGATAACTTTAACATTTTCTGGAGTAACTTTAGGATCATAAAGATATGGTATTGATTCATAGGAGGTTAACTCTAATCTTTTTGGATCAATAAAAAGAAATTTTATCTCATCAGGAGTATTTCTATATATAAGGGATATTATTAAAGACTGTAAAAAAATACTTTTTCCACTTCCAGTAGCTCCTGCTACAAGTAAGTGTGGCATCTCTTCTAAGTTTGCTATTGCTATTGAACCATCACTATGTTTTCCGAGAGCAAAAGTGAGTTTGTGAGGAGAAGAATTAAACTGTGGAGATTCCAAGACTTCTCTTAAAGTTACTAGACTTCTTTTAGTATTAGGTATTTCGAAACCTATAGCAGATTTGCCTGGTATAGGTGCTATTACTCTTATTGATCCCGCAGATTTCATTGCAAGAGCTATATCGTTTGATAAAGAGACAATTGAACTTATTTTAACTCCGGGAGAAGGTGTAACTTCATATCTTGTTATTACTGGTCCAGGAAATATTCCAGATATATATGCAGATATGTTGAAGTTTTTAAGAGTTTC
>JAOAEH010000013.1 GCA_026416895.1 Elusimicrobiales bacterium | reverse complement strand
ACAGCATTATCTATAGCCTTTTTCTTAGATAATCTATCTAATTTGTGATATTGGGTTTTGAGTTTTTCAATGTATTTCATACGAAACGAATAATTAAAAGAGTTGTCCATGATAATACCTCCTTTAAGCTTATTTTATGATTAAAAGAGGACAGTTTTTCATACAACCCTTCGGTTAGGTTATTTTTGAGGCGATGTATCATATTATAGTTAGATTATATTTGATTTGATTCGATTTGTGCTAACTTTCCTACCAAATTTGATAAAATATATACAGTAGGCCTGTTCGTCTAGCGGCCTAGGACGCCGCCCTCTCAAGGCGGAGATCACGGGTTCGAATCCCGTACAGGCCGAAGGTTTTTGAACTAGATTGTATAAGGAGGGTGAGATGTGGTTCTTTAGGCTAGCAAAAAGAATAATTCTTTTCATGTTATTAAATATTCTTGTGATAATTACAATTTCTTTGACTTTAAATATTTTAGGTATTAAACCATATCTAACTTCAGCAGGTATAGATTATTATTCACTCTTTATTTTCTGCTTTATATGGGGTATGGGAGGAGCATTTATATCACTTGCTCTTTCAAGAGTAATGGCAAAATGGATGATGGGAGTGCAAGTTATAGATCCAGACACAGATGATCCTAATTTAAGATGGTTATTAGATACTGTATATAAGCTTGCGAAACAAGCTGGAATAGAAAAAATGCCAGAGGTAGGCATATATTTTAGTCCTGAGGTTAATGCTTTTGCTACTGGTCCTACAAAAAATAGAGCTTTAGTTGCTGTATCAAGTGGTTTATTAGAAACTATGGATGAAGAGGAGATAGAAGGGGTTCTCTCCCATGAAGTTGCTCACATAGCAAATGGTGATATGGTTACAATGACTTTACTTCAAGGAGTTATAAACGCAGTTGTTATGTTTCTTGCAAGAATAATAGCATTTGTGTTAACTTCAAGAAAAAACGATGAAGGAGAGTCATCTCCCTGGCTTAGATATTTTATAACTATGATTCTTGAAATTTTATTAAGCTTCTTTGCAATGATTTTAGTTGCATGGTTTTCAAGACTTAGAGAGTTTAAAGCTGATGAAGGAGGAGCTCGTCTTGCTGGTAAAGATAAAATGATTGCAGCTTTGAGAAAACTCAAAAAAACTATAGAAAGAGCTGATTTGACTCAAAATGAAGCTATTTATGCTTTTAAAATTTCTTCAAGTTCGAAGTTTATGAAACTTTTTTCAACTCATCCTCCTCTAGATGAAAGAATTAGAAGACTTGAAGAAATTTTTTAAATGATTTTATAAACTTACTTTTTTTATAAATCAATAAAAGCAAAAGTTTAATTAAAGGTATTATACTATTGATTTAATTTTTTATCTTTTATATAATTTACTTACCGGTAGGTAAATTATGAAAAGGCAAAAAATTACTTCTTCTGAAATAACTAAACAGGCTATAAAACTGTTTTCACAAAAAGGGATAGAAAATGTATCTATGAATGAAATAGCAAATTCACTTGGTATTACTAAGCCAACACTTTATTATTATTTTAAAAATAAAGATGATATCGTTAAACATGCGTTTGTAGAGCGTGCTAATGAGATGAAGAAAATAATTTCGGAAATTGAAGAGGTTAAAAATTTGAGAGAGTTTATAATTATTATAATAGAAAAACATTTGGAGTTTTTTTCTAAAAATGATAATGATATAAGATGTTTTTTTAGAATATTAAACTCAGATTATGTGAATCATTTTGAAAAAATGGCAAATGAGATGATTGAAAATAATAGAAAAATAATAAGAGTTAAAATTGAGGATTTGATTGAAAAAGAAAATTTCAATAAAGATCTAATAGATACTATTGTTATTTTTATTTCATCTTTAATTACTTATTTGATTATGGAGCTTAAAATGAAGAGAAAAATAAATGTAGATGTTTTAAAAAAAGTAGTTGATGTGTTTTTAAAAGGAGTAAAAGTTTTAATTTTTTCTTTTATTTTTACACTAAATTTGTCATCTCAAGAGATTAATATCGATGATGCAATAAAGATATCTTTTGAAAAAAATATTTCTTTACAAAATGCTCTGATTTATGAAAAGATTTATCTTGAGAAAATTAATGAATATTATGGGACAGCTTATCCACAAATAAATGTAACAGCTTCCTATGTTAAAAATTTTGAAAAACCTCTTGCTTTTATGAGTGGTAAGAAAATAGAAACTGGTCTTGAAAATTCTTATTCTGCATCTATATCTGTTAATCAGATTTTATGGAGTGGAGGTAGAGTTGGGACTGCAATAGAACTTGCGAAAGATTATGCTGAAACTTCTAGGGAAAATGTTAAACTTTCAAAAAATTCATTAAAAAGATCTGTAAAACAACTTTTTTATTCAATACTTTATGCAAGAGAAATGGTTAAGCTTAAAGAAGAAATGTTGTTGATTGAAAGGGAACATTTTAAAATAAATGAAGAAAAATATTTAAATGGACTAGTTAGTGATCTTGTAGTTATGAGATCAAACGTAGATGTGTCTAACAGAGAATTAGAGCTTATAAAAGCTAAAAATGTTTATGATATAGGATTGTTAACATTAAAAGATATGCTTGGAATTAATATTGATGAGGAAATAAAATTGAATGGAAGTTTTGATGTTGAAATTAAAAATTTTGATTTTAACACTATCTATAGTAAAGCTTTACAAACAAGACCGGATTATAAAATAGCTTTATTAAAAAAAGCGATAACTGAAAAACAAGTTAGAATAGAAAAAGGGAATCATTTACCTATTATTTCTGCTTTTTTGAACAGACAATTTAGTGGGCAGAATGAAAAAAATTCCTTTCCACCTTCAAATTTAAGAGGTTGGAGCCTTATTGGTGGAATAACTCTTAATTTATCAGTATTTAATGGTCTTGCTACGTCCTCTAGAATAAAACAATTAGATTATGAAGTTATTATTAGAGAAAAAGAAATAAAAGATCTTGAACGTAAAATTAAAATTGAGATAAAAAGAACACTTTTAGATATGGAAGAGATAACTAAAAGGTTAAAAACACAAGAGCTTTCAGTAAAAAATGCTAAAAAGATACTTGAAAGTACTGAAAAAAGGTATAAAGAAGGTATATCAAGTCAATTAGAGTTAAACGATGCTACACTTTTGTATTCTTCTGCTAAATTTGGATATCTTGGAGCTATTTTTGATTATCTGACATCATTGAATAACCTTGAATATATAGTTGGAGGTGAAATATGAAATTTGAGTTTACTAAGTTTTTTATCTTATTTGTTTTTTTGAATTTTATTTATTCTTGTTCTAAAGAAACAATTGTGAATGAAGATGTTTTTTATGTAAGAGTTGAAAAAGTATCTAGGAGAGATTTAAGAAAAGAGATTATACTTTTTGGGAGTATTAAAGGGAAAGATGAAGCTATAATATATCCTAGAATTTCTGGTAAACTTGTTAAAAATCTTGTTAGAGAAGGAGATTATGTAAAAAAAGATGAATTTATTGCTTTAGTTAAAAAAGATGAGGTTGGATCTATTTATGAACCTAGTCCGGTTCCTTCAACATTAGGCGGTTATGTTGGTAAAGTTTATCAAGATGAAGGATCTGATGTTAGTCCAATTACTCCAATAGCATTAGTTGTTGACCAATCATCTGTTAGGGTTCAATGTGATGTTCCCGAGAAGTATATATCTAAGATTAAAATAGGACAAAGAGTTTTTATAAAAGTGGCAGCTTATAAGGATAGAATTTTTTATGGAAAGATAAATAAAGTAAGTCCAGTACTTGATAAAGTTTCAAGAACTTTTTTAGTTGAATCTATATTTGATAATTCTAATAATTTGCTTAGGTCTGGTATGAGTGCTGAGGTTCATATTATTATTGAAGAAATAAATTCTGCTCCAACTATTCCTATTAATTCTATAGTTTATAGAAACAATGAGCCTTATGTTTATTTAGTAGATAGAGAAAAATCTATTGTTAATGAGATAAAAGCAATTACAGGTTTTGATGATGGTGATTATGTTTGGATTAAAAATTTAAAATTAGGAGATGAAGTTGTTGTAGAAGGAATGAACGGATTAAAAAATGGCTCTAAAATAAAAATTGTTGAATAAGGAATAGGGAGTTGTTATGAGGTTTACTGAATTTTTTGTAAAAAGACCTATATTTACTACAATGATTGCGTTTGGGATTTTGACTTTAGGAATTTTTTCATATTTTCGTATTGGTATAGATCTTTTTCCAAATGTTGAATTTCCATTTGTAACAGTAAAAACTGTTCTTAAGGGTGCTGGGCCACAAGAAATTGAATCTTCAGTAACTAAAGTTATCGAAGAAGCGGTAAATACAATAAGTGGTATAGAAGATTTAACATCTACTAGTTATGAAGGAGTTTCCATTGTAATGATAAAATTTAGTTTGGAAAAAGATGCAGATATTGCTGCTCAAGAGGTTAGGGATAAAGTAAATTCTATACTTTCTCAACTTCCTCAAGGGACTGAACTTCCAGTTGTAAGTAAAGTTGATTTTGGAGCTATGCCTATAATGTCTGTGGCTTTTTATTCTGAAAGAGATATTATAGAATTAACAGAAATCATTAGAAAAAGAGTTAAGGAAGTTATAGAAACTGTAAATGGTGTTGGTTCGGTTGAAATAGTTGGTGGTAGGAAAAGAGAAATTCATATAGTTTTGGATCCAATTAGAATGCAATCATATGGGATAAGTGTTAAACAAATTACTGATTCACTAAAGCAACAAAATGTTGAAATTCCTGGTGGTAATGTTGAACAAAAAACTTTTGATTATGTTTTGAGAGTTATGGGAAGAATTTCAAGCGTTAAAGAATTTAAAGATATTGTTGTAGCAAATTATAACGGAGCTTTTGTTAGAATAAAAGATCTAGCTGAAGTTATAGATACGGGGGAAGATGTTCAATCTATTTCTTATTTAAACGGTAAAAGAGCTGTTACTCTTAGTATAAAAAAACAATCAGGAACAAATACTGTAAAAGTTATAGATAATGTTAAAGAAAAATTGAAGGAAATAAGTAAGTCTTTGCCTTCGGATATAATGTATGAGATAGTAGGAGATCAAAGTATTTTTATAAAGGGTTCGTTAAATGCTGTTAAAGAGCATTTGATTTTAGGAGCAATACTTGCATCCTTAGTGATTTTATTTTTTATTGGGGATGTTAGAAGCACTTTAATAAGTGCTATTGCTATTCCTGTATCTGTTATTGGAAGCTTTTCTCTTATGGATTTAAGTGGTTTCACATTGAATAATATGACTTTATTGGCTTTGGTTATTGGTGTAGGTCTTGTTATAGATGATGCTATAGTTATGATTGAGAATATTCATAGAAATATAGAAAGAAGTAATTTGGATGAAAAAAATGCTGCTATAATAGGTTCAACAGAAATAGCTTTTGCAGTAATAGCAATATCTATTTCATTGCTTGCTATATTTATACCACTTGCTTATATGCAAGGTATGGTTGGTAGATTTATGAAAAGTTTTGGCTTGACACTTGCCTATTCTGTTGCTATATCTACTATTGTTGCTTTAACTGTTACTCCTTCTTATTCAGCATTGTTTCTTAAAAGACTTAAATCTAATTCATTAACAAATTTTTCTGAAAAAATTAATAATTTTATTACAAGTTATTATATTAAAATTTTAAAGTATTCAATTGAACATATAAAATTAATGGTTTTAATTTCTGTTTTAGTAATGATATTATTTGTTTTTTTATTAAAAAATATAGGTAAAGATTTTTTACCTATTGATGATACTTCCATGTTTCAAGTAAATATTACTGCTAAAGAAGGAACTAATATTTTATCAATGGAAAAACTTTTATTTAAAATTGAAAAAGAAATAAAAGATAAAATTCCATATGTAAATAAAACACTTGTTGCTATTGGAACTTCTCAATCTGGTATTTCTTCTAAAAATGAAGGATATGTTTTTTTTGAATTAGTTCCACAAGAAAAAAGAAAAGAAAATTTACAAAGTATAATGTCTAAGGTTAGAAAAATCCTTTCTAAATATAAAGATTTAAGAACTTCAGTAATTGTTGGTGGTATGGGAAGTGTGTCAGGAATGAAAAATTATGAATTTGAATATGTTATTTCTGGACCTGATTTGGAAATTCTTGCTAGGTATGCAAATAAAATTGTAGATAGATTAAGAAATATAAAGGGGGCTGTTGATATAGATACAAGTTTTTCTTATGCGAAACCTGAATATAAAGTTATAATTAATAGGGATATGGCGCATAAACTTGGTGTAAAAATAGAAGATTTGGCGACAGCTCTCAGAAGCTTTGTGTCCGGGGCAGAAAGTGTTACTAAATTTAGGGATGGGGATGAGTTGTATGAAGTAAAAGTTAGAGTGGATGAAAGATGGAGGAATAATCCTGATGTGTTGAAGTCTCTTTCAATTACATCTTCTTCCGGTAAGCTTGTAAGAATAGATAATATAGCTTCAATAGAAAAAGGATATGGACCAACTCAGATAGATAGATACAACAGACAAAGAAAAATATCTATTTATGCTAATATAGAGGGTGGAGCATCTCTGAGTCAGTTAATAAAGACTGCTAATGAAGAATTTAATAATATAAATACATCGCCACTTTATAGTGCAAATCCTGTAGGAAAAGCAAAAGAGTTTGGTAGAATGCTTAAAAGCTTCTTTATGGCATTTGTTTTCGCATTTATATTTGTATATATAGTTCTTGCTGCTCAATTTGAAAGTTTTGTATATCCGATATCTATAATAATAATATTACCGTTAACACTTCCTTTTGCACTTATATCCTTGTATATTACAGGCACTAAACTTACGATATTTGGACTTATGGGAATGTTTATGCTTTTTGGAATTGTGAAGAAAAACTCAATACTTCAGGTTGATTATACTAATACTTTAAGAGCAAAAGGAGTGAAGAGGTATGATGCAGTAATTGAAGCAAATAAAATAAGATTAAGACCAATATTAATGACAACAATTACACTTGTTTTTGCAATGATACCAACAGCTCTTGGTACAGGACCAGGTTCAGCTATGAGAAGATCTTTGGCTGGAGTTATAATAGGAGGACAAGTTCTTTCTCTTCTTATTACTCTCATTATGACCCCTGTAACATACATAATTATGGATGAAATTCAAAATAGAATTATTAAAAGATTTAAAAAAGAATAAAAATATTGACTCGTCAATATAATACATACACTTGACATATTAAAATTATCTGCTATAATATAAATGTAACAACTTTGTAAGGCTTTTTTAATAAGGTTGTAATTGAAATATAGTACGATAATAGCAAACCCGTCGTAAGACGGGGGCGCAAAGCCAAAAAGACCC
>JAOAEH010000079.1 GCA_026416895.1 Elusimicrobiales bacterium | reverse complement strand
TTTTATTTCTTGTTCAAATTTTTTTATATCAGCATTAGCGTAATCATCCACAGTTTTGTATTTCTTAAATAACTCTTTGGTGACTTTATTTACTCTTTCATCAGTACACTGTGCTGAAAGTATTGTTGCAACAAGTATCTCTAAAGGGTTTGAAAAATTAAGTGCTGTCTTTGCATCAGGATATTCTTTTTGAAGAAGATTTATGATTTTTGAAATTTCTACTTTCATATTATATTCTCCTGTTAAAATAACCCGGATGATTTTATAAAATTATAAGTTTTAGAAATATATGGAACACTCTGATAAATTTTTTTGATTGGAGGAAATTTTATATTATAATAAAATATACTATCTTGTATTAAATCTTCTAATAAATTTATGGAGAATAAGGCTCGTTTTGTTTCATTAAGTGGAGATTCTCTTAAAGAAGATACAAAACAACCTTCTTTATGTTTATAAAAAGACAAAATTTTTTCTAAAAGAAATCCTACTTTGTTTTTAACCTCATCTAACTCATTTGATTTAAGATCGGTCTTCATATATAGAAAGTCCAAACTATATATTATCTTTGATATATCATCTAATTTAATATTTTCATTGACAAATGTTAGAAGATATATTAACCACATATTTATGTTTTTTGGAATTTTATTAATGTTGTCTAAAATAAAACATACCTTAAAAAAACTTTCAAGATCCTTAGGTATTATTTTTATAATTTTTTCTTCATCAATCACTGCCTGTAAAGAACTTGATAATTGTTCTTTATAATCATCTAATAAACTGTGTTGAAAATTTAAAATATAATTTTTAATATCAATTATTTTACATATATTTTCCAAATCTTTATCATCTTTAAGTATTTTCTCAAACTTCTCTTTGGGAACTCTATAGGCTGGACTTCTCCAAGCTGCAACCTCTCCAATTTTACTATTTTCCATAATCCATTGAGGAGAAAAAATTGAAAATTTTTTGCTTGGTTTATTAACATAAACAAAGAGTTTGTTTTCTATAGGTTTTCTTTTATTTTTGATTTTTTTGCTAACTTTTGAAATTTTAAAATCATAAAAATCTAAATTTTCTTTTTCAGCATATTGAAACTCAATCTCAATATTTATATCGTTTACTTCAGCTATAAAGTCTGCTTCTCTAGATATACCTCCTCTTCTTAAAAACCATAGAAATCTATCTCCACCAGATTTATAAACTCTAACTTTCCCCTGATATATTTGCTTGAATTTTCTTTTTAACCACCCTAAAACTTCCAATTCAGCAATTGCTTTCTTTTTCATATCTTTTCTATATTCTAAATAAGTTCGCGATTTTATATCACTTGATTGTGCATATATAGTTTTAGCATCTAATTTATTCATAAAAAATTAAAACAGTTTAGGATGAAGTTTTTTTATTCTTTCAAAAGCTATTTTAGCTATTTCTGGATTTATTTCATATCCTATACCATTTCTTCTTAAATCTGCTGCAACTAGAAGAGTTGTTCCAGACCCCAAAAATGGATCTAAAATAGTCTCTCCAATAAAACTAAAAGCTTTTATAATTCTATACGGTAACTCACAAGGGAAAGGAGCTACATGTTGTCTTCTATCGCCACTTCCTTCAGGTTTCATCACCCAAACATCACTTTTTTTAATCTCTATCCAGAATTGTTTATCTAATTTTGATTTTTCTTTTTGTTCATCTGTAAGATGAGCATATTTATTAATACCCTTTTTTTCTGGTTTTTCAAACTCTAAAATAAACTCATGAGTATTATTTATTAAAATTCCCCCTGGATATGGATAAGTTCCGAAATGAGCTCTAACAGCATTTGTTTTTTGCCAAATAATATCTCGTTTAAATATAAAACCAATTTTTTCACAAATATCAATAGTGCGTCCTACTAAATTTAAAGTTCTAAAACTTCCATTTTCTAATTTAATAGGTAAATTCATAATATTTATAAACGCCTTCCTACCCGGCTGCAAAACTCTAAAAACTTCTTTCCATACTTGAGATATCTTATTAAACCACTCATCTATATCATGAATATTACCTAGGTCATCTTTTATTGGTTCTCTGGAGTACATTTTTGTATTAAAATATGGAGGTGAGGTTATCATAAGATGAACACTTTCGTCTGGTAATTCTTCCATATTTGTAGAACTTTTTATATAAATTCTTTGTATTGTCTGATTTATTTCTATAATATACTCCTTTGTTTTTTCTTTATAACTCTTTACTTTCTTTCTCTGTTGATAATTTTTTTCATAATTTTTTAACTCTTCAATATCAAACCTCATTTGTCCACTTGTTGCAATATGTGCTTTTATTAATCCTGATTTTACCAAAGCATGAAATTCTTTTACACTTATACCTAAATACTTTGCACTTTCAATTGAAGATAGATATCTTCTTTCAGCGTAATATTTTGCTATAGTTTCTTTAGTATTTTGAAATTTTTTCATTTTTATGAATTAAAATCTCTGATATAGATAATTCCTGCTTTAATTATTATTTACTTAGGAATAACTTCAAATTGGGTTTTATCTACACCAACTTTCCTACATTCAACATGATCACACACATCACAACATTTTGTTTTTGATATTTTTGCATTTAGGTATTCTTCAAGTGGTTTGTTGTTTATAAATATCTGGTTTGATTTTAGTGGATTTTTTATAAACTCATTCTTAGAAATTTTTTCTTTTTTTAATACAAATTTTATACCAGTATTTCTACAAACTTCTTTAAGTAAAGACACTGTTTTCTTAATCTCATTTTCTGTTTTAGCACAACGAGGACAAGTCTTGTTTTTATAGATTAATCTTTGCCACTTTATCTCCAAACTTTTCATTTCTTGCTCCAAACTTTTGCTAAAAAACTTGCAGTGATTATACAAAAAGTT
>JAOAEH010000053.1 GCA_026416895.1 Elusimicrobiales bacterium | reverse complement strand
ATGGCGATGCTTCCAATTATAATATTACTTATTTTTCTCATAATGAGTGCAATAAATGTTTTGAACGAGTATGAACGGGGAGTAGTGTTTACTCTTGGAAGATTTTCAGGAGTAAGAGGTCCTGGACTTGTTGTAATTATTCCGATTGTTCAAAGAATGGTCAAAATTGATACACGAGTAGTTACATTTGATGTTCCTTCACAGGATATAATTACTAAGGATAATATACCAGTTAAAGTTAATGCAGTAGTTTATTTTAGGGTTATATATCCGGATAAGGCAGTCCTTAATGTAGAGCGGTATATGTATTCAACAAGTCAGTTTGCACAAACAACTTTAAGAAGTGTTTTAGGACAACAAGAACTTGATGATTTGCTTACAAATAGAGAGAAAATTAATCAGGAACTTCAAAAGATTTTAGATCAACATACTGAACCTTGGGGTATAAAAGTTAGTGCTGTTGAGATAAAAAATGTTGATATTCCACAGGAAATGCAACGTGCAATTGCAAGACAAGCAGAAGCTGAGAGGGAAAGAAGAGCAAAAATTATAAATGCTGATGGAGAATATCAGGCAGCACAGAAACTTATAGAAGCTTCAAAAATAATTTCACAAAATCCTGTTGCACTTCAATTAAGATATTTGCAAACATTAACAGAAATTGCTACAGAAAATCAATCAACAGTTGTGTTCCCTATTCCAATAGAATTACTTAAAGCATTTACTGAAAAGAAAAATTAAATTTAAGTTTTTATTGATTAATGTTTCAGGATTTTTTTTCTCTATATATACATATTCCATTTTGCAAAAAAAAGTGTAATTATTGTGATTTCTATTCAGTAACTCTAAATGAGTTAGAAAATGAATTTTTAAATGCATTAAAAAATGAATTTAGTTTAAGAAAAAAATATTTAAATAAAGTTAAAAGCATCTATATTGGTGGAGGTAGTCCTTCATATTTGAGTGAGGAAGGAATTGAAGTTCTTTTTGATTTGATTAAAGATAATGTTTCATTAAAAGAAGTAGAAGAGATAACATTTGAGGTAAATCCAGAAAGTTTAACTATAGAAAAAGTAGATATTTTAAAATATTACAATGTTAATAGAGTCTCAATAGGTCTTCAGTCTGCTAATAGTGAAGAATTAAATTTTCTTGGAAGAGTTCATAGTTATCAAGATTTTATTGAAGCATATAAAATGGTTTATCAGAATTTTTTGATTAATATTGATTTAATATATGGTCTTCCAAATCAAAGTTTTCAAAATGTTGAAAATAGTATTTATAAAGTAGTAAGTTTAATACCTCATCATATTTCGATGTATGCTCTTGAAGTTAACAAAAATACTCCTTTTTTTGGAAAAGTTGAAATTGATTTTGACATACAAGCTGATATGTATATTAAAATAGTTGATTTACTTGAAAATTATAATTATAAGCAATATGAGATATCTAATTTTTCTTTTAAAGGATTATATAAATCATATCATAATATAAATTATTGGAAAAGAGGAAATTATATTGGTTTAGGGCCCTCAGCATCTTCTTGCGTTAGTAATATCAGGTGGAGAAATGTCTCAGATATTTATTCTTATATAAATTCTTTTAATAATGGTAAAATAGAATTAGATTATATTGAAGAATTAGATTTTGTGGATGTTATGAATGAAAAACTTATTCTTTTATTAAGAACTCGTGATGGAATAGAAGAAGGGTCTGATGTTTATTATTATTTTAAAGATGAATTAGATAAGTATTATGAGAAAGGTTATCTAGAAAAAAAACTTGGAAGATATAGATTTAAGAAAGAATATTTTTTTGTATCGAATAATATTTTGTCATCAATGATAAAATCTAAGGAGTAGAAAATGGAAAAAGTATACAATCCTAGTTATGTGGAAGAAAAATGGATTGATAGATGGCAAAAAAGTAAAATATTTTCTCCAAATATTGATAAAACTAAAAAACCATTTACTGTAGTAATACCGCCTCCAAATATTACAGGTGCCCTTCATATGGGACATGCTTTAAACAATACGCTTCAAGATATTATTGTTAGATATCATAGAATGAAAGGTGAAAATACTTATTGGGTAGTTGGTACTGATCATGGAGGTATAGCAACACAAAATGTAATGGAGAAAATCCTCAAAAAAGAAAACGTTAATAAAAATGATATAGGAAGAGAGAATTTTCTTAAAAGAATGTGGAGCTGGTATAGGGAGTGTGGAGATACTATATTAAATCAATTAAAAAAGTTAGGCTGTTCTATAGATTTTTCAAAAGAAAATGTAAGATTTACAATGGATGAAGAAAGAACAAAAGCAGTTATTAGTGCATTTTACCAGTTATGGAAAAATGATCTTATATATCGCGGGAAAAGAATGATAAATTGGTGTCCGAGATGTTATACAGCTTTAAGTGATATTGAAGTTGAATATGAAGAAGAGAAATCGAAATTGTGGTATATAAGATACTATTTAGAGGACAAGACTGGATATATTGTGGTTGCTACTACAAGACCAGAAACAATGCTTGGGGATACAGCTGTATGTGTAAATCCTTTAGACGAAAGATATAAAAATTTAATTGGGAAATATCTTATTCTTCCAATAGTTGGTAGAAAAATTAAAGTGATAGCTGATGAAAGAATTGATATGGGATTTGGTACAGGTGCTGTTAAAATAACACCAGCTCATGATCCTTTAGATTATGAAATAGCTCAAAAGCATTTCCTTGATTTGGTTGTGGTAATATCTGATGATGGTAGGATGATTAACTGTCCTGATAAGTATTTGGGTATGAAGATATTTAAAGCAAGAGAAGAAATAGTAGGAGATTTAAAAAACAGTAATTTAATTGAAAAAGAAGAAGATTATGTTCATAACGTTGGAAAGTGTTATAGATGCAATAGTCATATAGAACCATTAGTTTCGGAACAATGGTTTGTTAAAACAAAGCCCTTAGCACAAAAAGCAATTGAAGTTATAAACAGTAATAAAATTGAGTTTTATCCAGAAAAATGGAAAAAAATGTTATTAGAATGGCTTATAAACATCGAGGACTGGTGTATATCAAGACAAATTTGGTGGGGGCATAGAATCCCGGCATATTATTGTAAAACATGTAGTAACAAGGGAATAATTACAAACAGCAAAGGAGAAGTTGTTAAAATTATCATGGAAAAAGGAGCAAAACCTATTGTAAGTGAAATAAAACCAGCTAATTGTCCTGAATGTGGTAGTATTGATTTGGTTCAAGATCCTGATGTTTTAGATACTTGGTTTTCGTCAGCTTTGTGGCCTTTTTCTGTTTTTGGTTGGCCAAAACAAACTGAACAACTTAAGTATTTTTATCCTACATCAGTGCTTGTCACTGGTTATGAAATTTTATACTTATGGGTAGCAAGAATGATTATGTCTGGTCTTTTTCATATGAATGAAATTCCATTTTCCAAAGTTTATGTTCATGGAATTGTTAGGGACAGACATGGGCAAAAAATGTCAAAATCTAAAGGGAATGTAATAGATCCGTTGGAGATTATGCAAAAGTATGGAACAGATGCTATGAGATTTACTCTTGCTATAAATGCGGGTAGTGGTAAGGATATACCTTTTTCAGAAAATTCTATAGTTGGAGGTAGAAATTTTATAAATAAATTGTATAACGTTTCAAGATTTTTGTTTATTAATATAAAGGATGAAAAAGAAAATGAACTTCAAATAAATAATCTCGATTTATCAGACAAATGGATTCTTTCAAGATTATATAATGTGTATTCTAATTATCAAAGACTTATGAATGAATATATGTTAAGCGAAGCTTTAGATTTAATTTATGGTTTTGTTTGGGATGAGTTTTGTGATTGGTATATCGAATTATCAAAAATATATCTTTCGGGTAATGAAAGAATTCAAAAGATTTCTATTATACTAAATGTTATTAAAAATTCTATTAAAATGCTTCATCCTTTTATACCTTTTGTTACTCAGGAGATATATGATTCATTAAAAAAATATATAAATGAAAACTTTGAATTTATTACACAATCTCACATCTATGTTTATAATTTTTATGATCAAGATTCAGTAAAAAATATGGAAGTTTTAATGGAAATTATTAAAGAAATAAGAACTTTAAGATCAGAATTTTCAATTCACCCTGCCAAGGAGATAAATGTTATAATTTCATCTAATAATGATGATAATTTACATCTAGTAAAAGACTATGAATTATATATAAAACATTTAGCAAAAATTAAAAATATTGATTATTCTCTTATGTATGGTGTTAAAACAATAAGAGGTTTTGCAAAAGGATGTCAAATTTATATTATTGTTGAAAATGATATGGATGCTGATAAGCAAAAAATAAGAATAGCAAAAGAAATTGAGAGTTTAAAGATATCTATTTCTAAATGGAAAAGTATGCTTTCAAATTCAAAGTTTATAGAAAAAGCTCCACAAAGTGAAGTTAATCGTATAGAAGAATTGGTAAAAGAAAATACTTTAAAGCTTGATAAACTTAAGGAAATGATATCTGAGCTATGAATATAAAAGATTTCATAAGATTTTTTAGAGATAAATATTGGATTAGAAAAGACAGAGAAGATTTGTTTTGGAGTGGATTTATTCTTACCTGTATGATTAGTTCAATAGTTACAACTTATTGGCATTATTTTGATATGATTGAGTTGAGGCCAAAAATAAAACTAAAAACGACGGAATCTAAAAAAGATATTATGAAAAAAATAAAGGATGTTGACTTTATGGTACCACTTGAAAAATCTTCAACGTTTTATAAGATTGAGGAGTATTTTAAACCAGAATAGTATATGATTAAATTAATATTTGTATTTTTGTTTTGTTTTTTTATGCCTTCTAAGTTTTTGTATTGTGAAAAGTCTAAAAATTTTTCTACTGATATGAAAGAAATT
Organism: Elusimicrobiales bacterium; assembly: GCA_026416895.1. Lineage (GTDB taxonomy): Bacteria > Elusimicrobiota > Elusimicrobia > Elusimicrobiales > UBA9959 > JANZZP01. The sequence continues at coordinate 2,048 of JAOAEH010000053.1, read as the reverse complement.
ATAGATATTGAATGGGAAAATGCTGAGATAATTGATCATCCAGTTTACGGTGTTTTAGTATTGTCTAAGGATAGATGGAAAAATTGGGTTTTTAGATCTATGATAGTGATAATGGTTTATATTTCTATTTCAACAATATTGCTTGCAATTCCAAAATCAACTGAATTTAATTTTATTGTAAGCTATATACTTTGTGGTTCAATGTTTGTGTTATCTTTTTGGCTTAGTATGTGTGGTTGGATGTTAAATAGGCTTGGTAGTTTAAAATATGGGTGGCTTTTTATATTTTTATCTTTACCAATGTATATAGGTTCATATTTTATGACATTGAAAACTAAAAAATATGATATTTCATATTCTAAAATAAAAGATGAAATTAAAAAGTTAAAAGAAGAAGAGATGAAAAATTATCAAGATCCAAGGCTCTATGCTATAAGTGGAGAATACGGAGAGTGGGAAGATGAAGATTTTGTTAAAGGAGGTTAGTGATACAAATGAATCCAATTTTTTTGTTAAGAAATTTTTTGAATGGAATTCTTAAAGAAAAAAATCCGTATTCTGTTGGATTGGCATTTGCATTTGGTTTTGTTTTAGGTATAATTCCAAAAAATAATTTAACTGCACATTTGTTATTTGTATTTGCTTTTATATTTAAAACAAATATTCCATTTTTCTTTATTGCTACCATTTTATTTTCTTCTTTTTCTTTTATAACAGATAGGATAACAGATCCATTGGGATATTTTATTTTAAATTTAGATTATTTAAGCAGTTTTTTTAGTTGGATGTATAATGCTCCTATAATTCCTTGGACTGATTTTAATAATACAGTTGTATGTGGTGGTATGATTTTAGGTCTTTTTATGTTTTTACCAATATATTTTTGTTTTAAAAAATTGGCTGAGAAGTATTTAATTGAGGTTGGATTAAAACTTTCTCATAGTAGGATAGTGAAAATTTTAAAATTAGGCTGGTTTTTTGAATGGTATTTTAAAGAATAGTATGATAAGGTATAGTTACATTATTCCAAGATTATTGATTTTGTTAGTTATATATTTGTTCTTTTATTTATTTTTTGATAAACTTCTTAAAATTGGAATTGAAAAATCACTTGAAACTATTTTTAATGCTAAGGTAGATATATATAGAATAAAAACATCATTTTTGAAAGGAATTTTTGTAATAGAGAAAATGGAGGTTGGAAGTTCTTCTGATGAGTTTAGAAATCTTTTTGAATTTGAAAAACTTATTATAAGTTTAAATGTAGAACAAATTTTTAAAAAGAAATTTATAATTGAAGAAGCAAAACTCAATGGCTTGTTATTTAATGGTAAAAGAAAAACTTCTGCAAAGATAACTAAGAAAAAATCTATGGTTGATAAACATATGTTAAAGTATAGTGAAATAGCCAAAAATTTTATAGTTGATAAAATATATGATATAAAAACTAAAGGGTTTGAAAAAATAGACTTTGAAGTAAATAATCTTGAAACAGTTAGATTAATAGATGAGATTAAAGCAAAAAAACTAACTCGATATCAAGAAATTTATTCGGATATAGAGTCTTTAAATATTGATTTCAAAATAAAAAAATTTGAAGAAGATATTTCTTTAATAAAGAATGAAAAAAACATCATAAAACAAATTAAAATGATTTCTCAAGTTAAAAAAGATTTTGATGATTTTTATAGAGTTGTTAAGGAAAAACAAAAGGAGATATCTTTGGAGCTAAAGAGTATAAAGAGTTATATTTCAGAAATTAATGAAGCAAAAAAACGAGATATTGTTAAAATTACAAGTTTATTAGAAATTCCAACTTTAGATAAAGATAGTATATCTAGGTTTTTATTTGGCAGAAAAGTTTATGAAAATTTCGAAAAATATTCTTTTTATTTCAACAAGGCAAGGGAGTTTACTAAATATTTGCCTGAAAAACCAAAGAAAAAAATATTTGAAGAAAAAAGAAAAAGAGGAAGATATATACATTATGTTTTGAAAGATAATTATCCTACTTTTCTTTTAAAAGAATGTATAGTAGATGGTAAATT
>JAOAEH010000061.1 GCA_026416895.1 Elusimicrobiales bacterium | reverse complement strand
TTCAATTTTTTGAACAGTCTGTATATTAGATTTAGTTTTCTTATTAAGAGTCATTTTCCAGTTTGCAATAGAATTTTTACCAACAATTACTGCAAAATTTATAACAGAGGCTTGATCTTTAGCTATATCAATTTTATCAGGATATATAGCAATAGAAGCCTTAGGTGAGTCAAAGTCTATGTTAAGTTCAGGTTCTTTATCATAATCTATTACAAATAAAATACCATCATAGTCATCTATTTTTTTTGAAATAACATTATTCCATAGTTCTCCAATCATATCTAATTTAATTTTTGTTGGAGAAAGTCCAAAAGACAAAAAGTATGAATGTAAAACTGTAGCTCTACGTACATTTGCAATTTTCATATTTCCTGTTATTACCCCATTTGGAAGTATTATAACAGTTGCTTTATCTAAAACAGTAAAAAAGCCAGCAATTAATTTTAAATCTCCAAGAGCATTTGATTTAAACGTCATGTCTTCATTAAATACTTTATTTTCTTTTAAGAGGATATAATTAGGTTTTTCATTATTTTCATTCATATATATTTTGATAGTTTCTTTACGGTAGAGATCAGTAAGAATTTCATTTTCAATTTCTTTTATTTTTTTTTGTATCTTTTCAGATAATGATATTTCATTATTTTTTTGTATTTCTGAATTGTTCTGAATTTGTTGAGAAGAAGATATAACTTTGTTTGATTGTGTTTGTGTAGAATATTTAATTTCTAAATTTTGTTTAATTTTTCCTTTATCTTCGCTTTTAGAATCCATTATTATTACTTTTGTGTCTGATTTATTTTTTTCGGGAGGAATACCTTGGGTAATTTTAGAGATATATTCACTTGCTATTTTTTTCTCTTCAGGAGTTCCGCTAACCAATATATCCATAAACCTATCCATTGCATCAGTGTTCTTGCCTTCCTGATATAATAGGATAGCTTGTTGTAATTGTTTTGAATAATTCTGAGTCCAGCATATATTTAAGACGGTTATTAAAAGAAATAATGTTACAAAAAAAAGCTTCAATTTTTTTATTTCTTTCATAATTATTATTATTACTAAATTATATTAAATTTTTATTTCATAGTTTTTAAATTGTTAATTTTTTACTGAAACCACATCTTTATTTGCTGAATTGTATTCTAAATATTTTTTATAATAATAGCTAGCCTTTAGATTTTCTCCTTTTTTTTCATATAAAATACCAAGAGCTTTTAAAGCAGCTGAAAAATCTGGTTTTTCAATCAATATATTTGTTAAAATTTTTTCTGCCTCACCATAATTTCCATTATCAAACAAATATTTTGCTTTCATAAACCTGAACTTTACCGTATTTCCAAAAAGATATTCTAAATGTTTCAAATCATCTCTTACAGAAATTATGTCATATTTGTTATCTACAACAATTTTTTTATAAATTTGAGAAAATTTTAAAGCAGGTTCATCATTTGTAGCAATTTTTTCCAGATAACTATAATACTTAGGATTTGTTGGTTCATTTATTAAGGAAAGAGAATAATATTTCTTAGCTAAATTTATATCTTTTTTTATATTTTCGTAATAATAACCATTTAACCAACAAATATATGGATCATTATTATGAATAATTAAACTATCTTTAAAAATATAATCACTGTAAATATCTTGTGTCAAATTTTTTAAAACAATCTCAAAATATGCATAATATGATTTTTCATTTAGAGGGTTTATCCATAAAGAGGTTTTAAAATTTTTTATGGCATCAGCAAATTTTCCTAAATTCCTTTCTACTATTGCAAGGTTAAAATATAATTCATCATATCCAGCATTTGAGTTTATTGCTGTTTTATATGTTGAAATTGCTTTTTCTAGTTCATTGTTTTTAACATATGCATTAGCAAGTTCATATGCTAAATTAACTTCCCATTTATGTAGTTTAAAAGCTTTTTCTAGATAAAATTTTGCTAATCCATAATTAGATCTTCTCATTTCCTTAAAACCAATAAAATAATATCTCTCTCTTTCTAAATATTTTTTCCATTGATAAATGTATACAAAACATAATAAAACTAAAATAATTAATAAAAACTTTAAATTTCCCATGTTTATATTTTTTTCTTGTGAAATTTTTCCTACACCTATTCCTATGACAGAATAAAACAATAGAGCAGGTACTGCAAAATGCATAGAAACATTTAGCATATTATCTATCAACATACTTAAAAATGAGATAAATACTAGTAAAAAGAAAGGATCTTTTGCTAAACTATAATTTTTTAACATATGCAAACAAAAACTTATAACAAAAAGAATACATAAGCCAAAACCTATTATTCCTGTTTGAGAAATAACTTCTATAATTTCATTATGGGCATTATTTGCGTGTGTTCTAAGTTCACTTAAATTAGGATTTTTTCTTAGATAATATCCTTGATAAAATGGATAAAAAAGCTCAAAGTTTCCCCATCCTTTTCCAAAAATTGGGTTTTCTAAAAACATATCTAACCCACAACTCCATATCATCATTCTTTGATGAAATGATTGATAAACATCTTTTTTTTCGATTGACAAAATAGATTTTGGAACTGTTTTTTTAATACCTTCTCCAATTCTTTCAAAAACACCACTCTTAAAAAATTTTAAATTTTGATCTGGCCATAAAACTGCAATTGCAAAAAATAATATAATTGTCTTTTTAAAATCACTTCTTGAAATTAGTTTATTTTCTCTAGAGAAATAATATAATATTAACAATTCAAAAAATAGTCCTATAAGACTTGATCTTGTAAGACTTGCAAAAATCATCATAAAAAAAGAAATACTAATTATAAAATAAATTTTTCTTACTTTATTTTTTATATTGCTGTAATAGAATAATGTAAAAGGAATAAGAATTAATATATATGAGGATGCAAAATTAGGATTACCAAAGGTAGTTACTGCTCTTCTACCGTATGGTGTTAATGTTTTGTCCCATATTATTTCTATACCAAAATACTGTAAAATTCCATATATCGATGCATAAAAACCGCTTAAAATAGAGAGATGAATTAGATGATAATAATTAAGTTCTACCTTACTATGTAAATAAGAAATTGCCCAAATCCACAAAATTAATCCGTATAAATCAAAGAAAGCATGAGATGTTTTTAAAATCTTAAAAAAGAACCAACAAACTCCCCACCCTACTACAAAAAATAAAGAATATGGAAAATTTGTATTACTGATGGATTTGTTTTTAAGATTATCGTTAAGTTGGGATACAAAAATAAATGGTATCAGAACATTAAATATTGTAAAAAACCAAATTCTTTTATTTTCATTAAATATTGAATATTTAAAAAAATCTGAGTGCAGAAAATATCCTAAAACACTTGTAACAAAAAAAGTTACAATTATCGAAAAAAATAAATAATGTAGAGGACTAATTTTAATTTTTACTTTATTCTCATTTAAAACTTTAATACAAAAAATTAAAACAATCAAAGCACTAGAAATATTTATTAAGGTTATTTGAAAAAAATAAGGATTTCTTGTAAAATTGGTAAAAAATATAAGGGGAGAAACAAAAAACATTACTATTAGTAAGATTTTGGTTATTTTTGTCAAAAAGGAATTCAAATTCATTCTTTTATTTTTAACATATTTCTGATTATCTCTATGTTTCTTTTTGCAATTTCAAACTGAGGATTTATTTCTAATGCTTTTTTATACATATCATAAGACTTCTTATATTCTTTCATAATATAGTATAAAGCTGCTAAATTAGAATATGCTTCTGGATTTTCATGTTTTATACCAAAAACTTTTTGTGTATTAAGAAAATTGTGTTCATTACATTTATAGGCATTTATATAGTTTAAATATTCCTCTTCTGCTTTCTTAAAATCACCTTTGATAATATATATTTGAGCTTTTCTAAAAAAAGTATATGGGAAAACAGGATCAAGATTTTGATAAATACTAAATCTATATAAAGCTTTATCATAATAATTTATAGCATTTTGTAAATCTCCATTATTTCTAAAATATTCTCCCATCTTAAAATATAAAGTTCCCATTTGATAATGCATTTGAACATAGTTTGGAGCAAGTTTTCTCACTTTTTCATACATCTCAAAAGCTCTTTCAAAGTCATTTCTTGGAATACCATTTTTGTCACCCCAACTAGGCATATATAATTTAGTCATGTTAAATCTATCTGTAAAAACGTTTCCCATAAAATAGTAAGGCATTATGAAAATAGGATTGTAATATACAACTTTTTGATAATATCTTAAAGCATTATCCCAATCTGCTTTTTTTGAAAAGAATATAGCAATATTATGATAAACATCTGCCTTAAACCATCCCCAAAAATAATAAACAGGAGAAAATCTTAAAGGGAGATAAAAAATTAATATTAAAATAGTTACAAATACATTTGATGAATATATCAAAACTTTTGAAAATGTTATTACTACATACAATACAAAACACAACATTAATCCCCAAGACACCATCCATAATATTATTTCTCCCGTTGAATTAAAACTAAAAAAACTACCCTGAAGCTGACTGAATTCAGATAAAACTCTATAGGAAATCCAAATCAAACATATTATTCCAATTAATGAAAATAATTTTTTAAATATTGAAATTTTCATCATTTTTGTTTGTAGTTTTTTTTCATCATTTTTTTGAAATATTTCACCTATATAGTGAAATTCCCAAAGCGCATGTCCTCTCGATAAATTTATTATAACAGCAGGTAAAAGCCCTAAATATACTCCTGAAGACACAAATCTCATACTTACATCTGTAAAATTGTGTATCAGCATTCCTAAAAAAGACACCAAATATCCTAAGATGTTATATGCATTATTCCTATCATTTTTTTCAATATTCACTTTAATTGCTCTCAATGCAGTTACAGTAACAAATATAATAATCCAATAAAATATACCAGCACCTATTATCCCATTATCAAGAATTTGTTCTAAATGTTCGTTTTCTGCATGATCTGTTTCAGTATTATGTTTACCTTCAAGATGAAATATTATTGGCCTTCTATAAGCAGGATAAAGTGGTCTAAAAGAACCAACACCGCTGCCTATAAGAGGGTGAGTTTCTATCATCTCCCATGTAGAAAGCCAAGTTGCTACTCTAAAAGGCACAGAAGTTAAACTTTTCTCAAAAGCATATTTTACAACTCCAATTATAATTGTTATTCCAACTAAAAAAATAATCAGAAAAAATATTTTTAATTTGTTTTTTGATATATTGCTAAAATAATATAAATAAATAGCTACAAAAAGTAATGTTGAGATACCAAAACCTATCCATGCTCCTTTAGTATAAGTGTTTATTATGCAAAATATGTCTATTGCAGCAAGTATAAGATGTGGTAAAAATTTTGTTTTAATAAACCTAACAATTATTATTGGAAGCATAAGTACCATATAATTTGCAAAAAAATTTGGGTTTCCATAGGTAGAAAAAATTCTATTTGCAAATGCTCCCCTCCAAATAAATGGATCAAAGCCAAATTGTGAAAATTTTTCTTTAGGGAAAAAAGTAACATCTATCCATTGAATTATTCCATAGCCAGCTGCAATCCATGCAGAAAATATCAAAAACTTTGTTAATCTGTCTATAGCTTTGGAATCAAATTCACGAATAATGATAAGTGATATTAAGCTATATAGTAAGTATCTAACAAAATCATCTATAGCCCATTCTTTGTATGGGACATTTATAAAAGAAAAGATAATGTAAAAAAAATAAGCAATGAAAGGAGAGAGGAAAAGAAAATCATCTTTAAAGAAAGCTTTTTTACCTTCCAGTATTATTAATGAGAACCACATTACCGCAAGAGTAATTCCACCCATTTGTAATAAAGTTATTTTTACTTGAGCAGAATCATATGTTCTCAAATAAAAAGCAGATGATATTGAAACATATAATAACGGAAGAAAAAAATGAATTGCATTTCTTAGTGTATACACCTCTTTAGGTTGTTTTATTTCTCTAAGTAAATTACTCATAAAAGCCTCTTTTCAAAATATAAAATAAAAACTTTTATCCATAGCCAGGGAAGGGAATTGAACCCTCAACCTGCGGTTTACGAAACCGCTGCTCTGACCATTTGAGCTACCCTGGCATAATAATATATAATATCAAAATTTGTTATAATCATAATATATATTTACGGAGGAAATATGAATCTGAGTAATTTGTTTATAAAAAAAGAGATAGAAAAAATTCTTCTCACAGACAGAGAAAAACCTTTAAATAGAGTATTAGGCCCGATAAACTTAACCTTAATAGGAATAGGAGGCATAATTGGTGCCGGTATATTTGTATTAACAGGCCAGGCAGCAGCAATGTATGCTGGTCCAGCTATAGTTATATCATTCATAATATCTGCAATTGGTTGTGCATTTGCTGGTTTGTGTTATGCAGAATTTGCATCTATGATACCAATAGCAGGTAGTGCATATACATACTCATATGCAACAATGGGAGAATTATTTGCTTGGATAATAGGATGGGATTTAATATTAGAATATCTTTTTGGTGCTTCTACTGTTGCTGTTGGTTGGTCAGGATATGTAGTCAGTTTTCTGAAAGATCTAGGAATACATATCCCACAAACTTTATCAACAGCACCTCTTGCTTACGGAAAGGAAGGATGGTATACAACAGGTGCAATTATAAATTTACCTGCTGTTTTTATAATTGCTGTAGTTACATCTATACTCGTCATAGGTATTAAAGAGAGTGCAAATTTTAATAATATAATAGTATTCATAAAAGTTATGGTTATAATACTTTTTATTGTTTTTGGATTTGCTTATGTAAACAAGAACAACTGGTTTCCTTTCATACCACCAAATACAGGTCACTTTGGAGAGTACGGTATAAGTGGAATTTTAAGAGGAGCAGGAGTAATATTTTTTGCTTATATCGGTTTTGATGCTGTATCTACTGCTGCTCAAGAAGCAAAAAATCCTCAAAAAGATATGCCTATTGGAATAATGATGTCGCTTTTAATATCTACCTTGTTGTATATTCTTGTAGCATTGGTACTTACAGGGATAGTAAACTACAAAGAATTAAATGTTCCTGACCCAATAGCCGTTGGAATTAATGCAGCAGGGGAAGGATTAAAATGGTTAAGACCACTAATAAAATTAGGAGCAATAGCTGGACTTTCATCTGTAATACTTGTATTAATTTTAGGACAACCAAGAATTTTTTATGCTATGGCAAATGATGGCCTTCTTCCATCATATTTTGGTAAAGTTCATCAACGTTTCAAAACTCCATATATCACCACTATAATAACTGGAATAGTTGCTTCAATACTTGCTGGTTTTTTCCCAATATCAATACTTGGTGAAATGGTATCAATAGGAACTCTTTTCGCATTTACACTTGTATGTATCGGAATAATAATATTAAGAAAAACAGACCCAAACCGGCCAAGAGCTTTTAAAACACCATTTGTACCTTATATACCTATACTTGGTGCTTTAATATCATTACTTCAAATGTTTTCACTTCCACCTGCTACATGGTTTAGACTCTTAATATGGCTTGGAATCGGTTTGTTTATATACTTTATATATGGAATAAACAACAGTCGTTTAAGAAAAACATAAATTTTTTATATTCTAAACTTTAAATTATACAAAGAATCTGTGGCTTTCTTTATTTCTGTTCTTAACTCACGAAGTTTTTTTTCATCCCATCTATGTTTATCTTCTCTTAAAAAACTTGTTTTATCAACTCTGTTATCAAAATAAGCAAAAGGTAAATAAAAAGTTTTATTATTTTTCTTTACTGTAATATTATCTCTTCTATCTGAATTTTCATATAACCAAAATATATCATCACAGCCATAATCATTTAACATAACATCAATTGGAACTCCATGATGTAAAATAGACCCAGGATCATTAGGATTAGCCCTTTCTTGATTTTTTCTTCTAGATTCTTCTGGTGTAACCCAAATATAAAGTATAACAGCTTTTTCAAGTATATCTTCATCGAGAACTGGTAATGAATGTAAATACCCAAAAGGTTCAGACAAAGGCATTTTTGAACCTTGTTGGCCACCCCTCGCAAATTCTATTATAATAGTTTTATCTGAAAAATCATCAGTATAATGTGAATATTTATCATTAAGAATATCTTGTCCTTCTTTTTTTAATTCTTCAGCTATAGAATTAAAAACTTTATTTTCAAACAAGGAAATTCGCTTAGGAATTCTAACTTTTAAAGCCGCAGTTTCTATTCTTTCCATAAGCCATACACCTGGATGTTTATTATCATATCTCATATTTGATTTTAAATCTCTCCAATCCATATTTATTAGTTCAATCAAGGTTTGCCAATCATAGGGATTCTTGAATGGTTTTTCAGGAGATTGAAAAAAAATCCTTTCTAAACCTCTCTTTGATAACTCTTCATCTATTCTTCTCATTACATGCACATATGGAAAGTCATCCAGTTGTATATTTTTACCTATATGAAAATCTTTCTCAAGTTCTTCGGAAGAAATATTTTTAAAAAATCTTCTAACCTCTGATTTCCCAGATGCTGGAAGTGCTATAAGGAGAATTACTTCAAATATATTTTTATTCATATAAATACTCCTACAATTTTATCATTTAGTTTGATTTTGTTGTTGAGAAAATTGTGATTCTTGTTTTTTTACTATATCTAAAAGCTCAACATCAAATATTAATGTTGAACCTGGTGGTATAACTCTCTCTATCCCATTATCTCCATATGCAGTATCTGAGGGACATCCTATTGTAGCTTTTTCTCCAACTTTCATTTTAGACAAAGCTTTTGTCCAACACGGTATTACGCTATTTAATTGAAATTCTGCAGGTTCATTCCTCTTATAAGAACTATCAAATTCTGTACCATCTATAAAACTTCCTCTATAATGAACCTTAACAGTATCTGTTTCAGTTGGAGAATTACCAGTTCCATTTTGTCTTGTAACATAAACTATGCCATTTTCAATAATTTTTCCTTTATTTTCAGCAGCTAATTTTTTAAGATATTCTGTCCCTTTTTTCTTGTTTTTTTCAGTTAAGGCTTCTCTTTTTAACTTCATCATCTCATTTAATTTATCATAATTGATGTTTGTTTTATAATCAATTTTCTTATTAAGACCATCAGAAAAACCTTTAACGATTTCTTGAATCTCCTTAGCTGTAAAATCATACTCAGAAATGTTTCTTGTTAACGCAAGTCCTAACATATATGGTGAAGTAAACTCTTGAGCATTTTTTTGTTGAGCAAAAATATTAATATTTTGTACCATAAAACAAAATATACATAAGACAATTATTTTTTTCATAACTCCTCCTTAAACTAAATATTAGCATATTTTAACAATCTTTTTTAGATTACTTTTTTAATATAGAAAAAATTATGGATACAAAAAGTATTATTGAAACTATTCCAAGTGAAATAAATGGATTGATATGTATAAATTTTGATATAAGCATCTTAATTCCAACATATATAAGAACAATAGAAACTCCATCTTTTAAATATTTGAAGTATTCATTTAATGCAGCAAGAGAAAAATAAAGACTTCTAAGTCCTATTATTGCAAATATATTGGAAGAATAAACTATTAATTTATCTTGAGATATTGATAATACTGCTGGAATTGAATCTATAGCAAAAATTAGATCTGTGGTTTCTATTACAATAAGAACTGCGACCATAATAGTTGGTATTATTTTGTTATTCTCTCTTATAAAAAAATTCCCGTTTCTTACATTCATTGCAATCCTAAAATATTTCTTAATTAATCTCAAAATAATATTTTTTTCTGGCTCTATATTTTCTTCTTTATGAAAAAACATTTTGATTCCTGTATATACAAGTATAATTCCAAAAACATATAAAACCCAAGAGAATTTTTTAACTAAAGCTATACCTGCAAATATAAATATAAGTCTCATCACAACAGCACTAAGTATTCCTATAACAAGAATTTTAGGCTGATATTTTTTTTCTATTTTAAAATATGAAAATATCATAAGAAAAACAAACATGTTATCAACAGAAAGAGAATACTCTATTATATAAGCAGTAAGATATTCTGCCATTTTAAAAGATCCTAAATAATACCATATACACAAAGAATATAAAATGGCTATAGATATCCATATACTACAAAGAGTTAAAGATTCTTTAAACGATATTTCATGAGGATTTAAAACGGAAAATTTTAAATCCAATAAAAAAAGAGTAAAACTAATTGTTATAAATATTGTCCATAGAATAGAATACGAATCCATAAAAATATTTTACAATAATATCGAATATTCTTGTTTGTTTTTTATTTACGAAATATGGTATATTGGTTGCGGGGGTAGGATTTGAACCTACGACCTCCAGGTTATGGGCCTGGCGAGCTACCGGGCTGCTCTACCCCGCATATATATTATATAATTTTTTATTTCTGGTAAACAAGATGATCAATTTCCTTAAATTGAAAATCAAGATAAAAGATTTCAAGTTTTTTATAATCTATATTTATTTTTATAATTCCGTCGATATCTGACTTAAACTCAAAATACTCGACATCATCACTTAGAACTTTTTCTCCTATAGAAAGTGATATAATCTCTAAGTTGTTATTATGGAAAATTTTCCTTCTTAAATATTTTGAATTTCCGTAATGAATTATTAAATCAACTCCTTTATTTGATAATATTTCTATAATTTTTTCTGTTTCTTCATCCATAACTGAAATATCTGTATTAAAAACTGCAATAATCCAATCCTTTGATGTTGTTTCTAATGTTTTCTCTAACCATTTTTTTTGTTCTAAAAAAAATTTTTTACTCATTTTAGATTTTATAAGATCAATAAGTAATAATCTTACAGTTCCCACATCTATATAATAGTAATATGGAGATATACCGTTGTATGAAAAATAAAAATAATTTTGAAATTGTTTATTAATTAATCCTTTTTCATAATCAAAATTATGTTCAATAGCCGGTATATAAAATGGTATTTTAGAAATAAATTTTGAATAATTGGAAAAATATGATGGAATACCATTAGAAGAATTTTCAGTTATACTTCCAAAATATATAGCAAACTGAGTCCTAGTATCTATTATAAAATCAAGAGAATTACATATCTCACTTGCATATCCATTGAGGTCTGTAAATACTATGAAATTAAACGGCAATGATGTTGAATTTGTAATAGTATGAAAAGTTGCAGAAGAGAATATATAACTAAAAGTAGAGTTTTCAACAGGTAAATAAAGAGTATAACAATAATTTTTATCTGATTGAAGTCCATATATTGTTGAAACTACATTTTTTTGTGGTCCAAAAAATGTTAAATATGTATCACATTTTGGATATATCCCCCATCCGAGCCAGCTTTTGATTGGTTTGTTTAAAGCATATTTTAAAGTTATAGTATTATCTGTTGCATTAAGTATATAAGGTCCATAGACTGGTTCTTGTAAGTGAATCAAAGAAATAATAATAAATAATAATGTTATCATTTTACAAATAAATCAACAACTTTAAAATTTTTTGAATCTATAATTCCTCGATCCGTTATTTTTATTTCAGGTATAGGCACAAGTGTTAAAAAAGACATTGCCATAAAAGGGTCAGCAAGATCTGAACCAAAATATCTAGCAATTTCTCTTAATCTTTTTATTTTATTCCTAACAAAGTCAGCACTTTTATCTGACATTAATCCTGCAACAGGTAGCGGAAGTGATTCAATAACTTGCCCATTAATCGCTGCAGAAATCCCTCCTTGCATTTTAACTACACCTACCGCAGCTTGATACATATCCCCATCATGAGTTCCAACTACAACTATATTATGTGAATCATGAGAAATACTGGAAGCTATTGCTCCTTTTTTAAGCTTAAATCCCCTAACTAATCCTTTAGTAATTCTACCACTTGCCATGTGCCGTTCTATTACTACTACCTTCAATATATCCCTCTCTATATCAGGAACCACATATTCGCTTTCTACCTTAACTTCTTCAATGCTCATTTTTGTTATTATTTCATTTGGTATAACATTTATTATCCTAGCTCTTCTTCCAATCGCTTTTATTGAAAAATCATCATATTCTATCCATTTAACATTAATTGTACCTCTCAGTTTTTCATCATAAGGTGGAATTATATTTTCTATTATTTTACCATCCTTTGCTACTAAAATCCCTTTTTTGAAAACCATCATTATATTTAGTTTTTTGAGATTATCTATTACAATCATATCTGCATCATAACCACAAGCTATGGCTCCAAGGTTTTTTATACGAAAATATTCTGCTGTGTTTATTGTCGCCATTTGAATTGCTTTTACTGGTTCTATTCCATATTCTATTGATTTTTTTACCATATAATTTATATGACCTTCTTTTTCTATATCATCTAAGTGTCTATCATCAGTTACAAATATAATTCTTCTCGAATTTGTTTTGTTAACCAATTTAATAAGATTTTCCAAATTTTTTGCAGCAGTGCCTTCTCTAATCATAACGTACATACCAGCTCTAAGTTTTTCTCGTGCTTCTTCTTCACTACTACACTCATGATCAGATGCTATTCCTGTATTAATATATGCATATAATTGCTTTCCGCTTAACATTGGAGCATGTCCATCAATTCTTTTATTTTTAGCTATTAATATTTTTTTTAATAATTCATCATTTTTATTTATTACTCCTGGGTAATTCATTACCTCTGCTATTCCTAAAACTCTTTCATCATTTAATAAAAGAGATAGATCATGACTTGAAAGAGAAGCCCCTGATGTTTCAAGTTCTGTTGATGGCACACAAGAAGGAAGCATAACATAAACACCAAGCATAGCATTTACGCTAGATGAAAGCATATATTTTATTCCTTCTATTCCTAACACATTTGCAATTTCATGTGGATCTATAATAACGGAAGTTGTTCCACATGGTATAACAACTTTAGCAAACTCTGGTATTTTTACCATAGCACTTTCTACATGAGTATGTCCATCTATAAATCCAGGAGCTACATACATGCCTTTTAGATCAATAATATTTTTTGCCGAATATTCACCAAATCCAACAATTTTCCCTTTATGAATTGCAATATCAGTTTTATATATATCTCCGGAGAAAGTATTTATTAATTTAGCATTTTTGATTAGTAAATCTATTTTATTTTTGTTCAAAGATATATCTATTGTTGTTTTAAGATTTTGTATTTCTTTATCAATTTCAATCATTTCATCTCCTTTTATTAGTTTGTATATGTATAATTATATAAAATAAAATCTCATTAACTAATATGTTTTACATCTTTTACTTTTTTGTTAGAATTTAA
The DNA here is from genome assembly GCA_026416895.1 of Elusimicrobiales bacterium. Lineage (GTDB taxonomy): Bacteria > Elusimicrobiota > Elusimicrobia > Elusimicrobiales > UBA9959 > JANZZP01. Next base: position 1,135 of record JAOAEH010000061.1, on the reverse strand, counting down.
TTATGGAATTTAATCAATCTATAATATTACTTGCTATATTAGTTTTTGTTGCAGGATTTATAGATTCAATTGCAGGTGGTGGAGGAATTATAACAATACCTGCATATCTTAACTATGGTATTACAGAAAAAATGGTTCTTGGTACAAATAAACTTTCTTCATCTATAGGAACTTTGGCAGCTGTTCTTAAATACATACAAGAAATAAAATTCCCTACATCTTACCTTATTATAGTTGCATTCTTTTCAGCTGTTTTTTCTTCTTTAGGAGCATATTTTATTTCACTATTACCAAGTTATTTAATTAAAATTATTATATTTATTTTAACACCACCAATATCAGTATATCTTATAACTTCAAAAGAATTTGGAATTAAAGATTTTTCTGAAAATATTCCTTCTAAAACAAAAACTTTTAGAACAATTTTTATCTCCTCAACTGTATCATTTTATGACGGCATGATGGGACCTGGAACTGGCACATTTCTTGCAGTTGGTTATTCAAAATTAATAGGATATGATATATTAAAAAGTACAGCTCTCGCAAAGTTTACAAATCTAGTTTCTAATGTCTCAGCACTACTGACTTTTGTTGTTATGAAAAAATTACATTTTGAAATAGGACTTACTATGGGATTTGTATCAATAATCGGAAATTATCTCGGAGCAAAAGTCACTTTAAAAAAAGGAGTATGCATAATTAAACCATTAATTATAATAATATCGAACATAATAATTTTAAAATTAATTATAGAAGCAATTAAATCATCATGAAATTTAAATTTAAATCAATTAAAAAAATAAACTTTAAATACTTTAAGGAAATAAAAAATTTATATAAAAATGCAGGTTGGTTAGAATCAGATGATAACTTTATACGTATTAAGAATATAATAAAAAATAGTTATATATTTGTAGTATGTTTTAAAGGCAAAAAGATAGTTGCTATGGGGAGGGTTATATCTGATGGAATAAATGATGCTTATATACAAGATTTTACAGTAGCTCCAAAATATAGGAGAAAAAATATTGGTTCAAAACTTCTATCCTTCATAGTGGAATTATTAATTAAAAGAGGTATAAAATGGATTGGACTTATATGTGAAAAAGGTACAGAAAATTTTTATACTAAAAAT
>JAOAEH010000048.1 GCA_026416895.1 Elusimicrobiales bacterium | reverse complement strand
AGAGATCTTTTTTACTAACTATAAGCTTCTTAGTTTCAGGCAAAATTTTAAAATTAAACTGAGATAAAAATCTTATTGCTCTCATTATTCTTAAAGGATCTTCATCAAAAATACTTGAATTTATATGCCTTATAAAACCATCTTTCAAATCCGACAACCCTTTACCAGTTATATCAATAATTTTTCCTTTATCTAAATCAATTTCAAAAAAATCTTTATAAATCTTTATATTAGACTCATCGACCCTTGCTGCAAGACTATTTATAGTAAAATCCCTCCGAAATATATCATTTTTAATATCATCATTTCTAGACAAATCAATTGTTAATTTACCAATTGAAATACGCCATACATTTCTCTTTTCATCAAGTGGAAAAACATTATATTCATAAGATAATTTCTTCAACACCAATCTAAATTCTTCCTCACTACATATACCTAACAAATCAATATCCGTAATTTTCCTATTAATGACAAAATCACGTACACACCCACCTACAATATAAAAATTTTTAGAAAAAAATTTTTGAAACATAAATAAATTTTATCAATTTAAAAAAAACACTTTATATCATTTAATCTTCGGATCAAAAATATCTCTAAAAGATTCTCCAACTAGATTAAATCCTAAGACAAAGAAAAATATAAAAGATGATGGTATAATAACAGTATGGGCATAAGAAAATGGCTGAGAAAAACTTGACATTATCCAATTTCTAGACATTGCTATAATCTGACCCCAATCAGCATATCCCTGCGGACTCCCTATACCAAGAAAACTCAAAGAAGAAGCTAAAAGAACTACATTAGCAATATCCAAAGATGCCATAATTATTACAGGATATATAGAATTTGGTAATATATGTCTTTTAAAAATCCAAAAAGTATTCCCTCCAGAAATTTTAGAATATAAAACATAATTCAAATTTTTTATTCTAAGAACTTCACTCCTAAACATTCGTGCATAAGAAGGCCACCAAACACAACAAATTGCAAATATTATATTATCAATACCTGGTCCTAAAACTACTGCAATAATCATTGCTAAAACCAATGAAGGAACAGATAATATAACATCTGTAAATCTCATTAAAATCTCATCCACAAAACCTCCATAATATCCACTAATACCTCCTAAAACTACACCTATTATGGAAGAAATTATAACAACCGAAATACTTATTTTAAAAGCAAGTCTTGTTCCCCAAATCATAGCATAAAATATATCGTATTGATTCTGAGTAGTCCCAAATAAATAAGTTAAAGAAGGTTTTTTAGGCTCAACCTCAAATCCATGTTGTCTAACTATATATGGATCATACTCTTTATATGGGAGAGCAATAAAAGGAGCAACTATTGCTAAAACAACATATAAAAGTATAATAAAAAATCCAAACTTGGATGATCTGTTTGATAATATCTTTTTCAAAAAATCAATCATACCTTATTCTTGGATCAACAATAACATATAAAATATCTATCACTAAATTACCTATTAAAAAAAAAGCTGAAATCAATAAGGAAAAACCCATCAATCCAGCTATATCTAGTTGCCATGCTGATTTGACTCCCCAGCTTCCAATACCGGGCCAGTCAAAAATAGTTTCTATAATAACAACACCACTTAAAAGTCTTATAAACTGAAAACCACCAATGGTTATTTGAGGTATAAGTATATTTTTCCTTATATGTTTTGAAACTATACAATTATAATCCAAACCTTTAGCTTTAAGCATTCTAACATAATCCTTATTAAGCTCTTCAAGAGCAGATGAACGAGTTATCTTTATAAAGATAGCAGAAGTACCAACAAATATAGCCAGAGATGGTCCTAATAAATGCATCAAAGAATCGAATAAAACTTGTAAATTTAAGTTTATAATACTATCTAATATCATAAAACCTGTATATATTGTAAAATTTCCACTTGAAATTAATATCTCTGTTTCAAGCGAATAGCGCTGAGGTTTAAAAATTCCAAAAATTCCATAAAATACATATAAAATAACTATACCTATAACAAAAGAAGGCATAGAATAAAAAAAAGTGCTTAAAAACTTAACGATTTTATCAAAATATGAATTCCTTTTAAAAGCACTCTTCAAACCTAAAAAGTTTCCAATTAAAAATATAGGTATAATAGAAAACAAAGCAAGTTCACATGTTGCTGGAAGATATAGCTTTATAGCATCAGTAACACTCATTTTTGCTGATGTTGAATATCCTAAATCACCACAAAAAGTTTTAGAAAGCCAAGATATATATCTTTTTAAAATACCTTTATCTAAATCATATTTTTTTATCAACTCTTCAATATCCTTTTTGGTTAATTCTTTATCTGTAGATGCATAACCTGTTGCAAGAATTGATGTAGGAAGCATATTTATAGAAAAAAATATTATAAAACTAATCCCTAAAAAAGTTAAAGGTATAAAAAATATTTTTTTAATTAAATATTTTTTCATTTATAAATCCCTATATCTTAAACATTTCACTCTATGATTATAACTAATATCAAAAAAATCACCTGAATATTTTTCACAAATATCTTCTGCATAAAAACATCTAGATACAAAGGGACATAAAGATCTTACCAATTTTTTTTCTGGTAGTATATAAGAACTATATTTTTTATCTGTAAAAAGAACAGAAGATATTAATAGTCTTGTATATGGATGAACAGGCTTTTCAATAACTTTACTAGTAGGCCCTTCCTCAACAATCTCTCCATTTAAAAGTACAACAACATTATCTGTCAAATAATAAATAGATGAGATATCATGAGATACAAATATAAGAGTAAATCGATATTTATTATGTAGCTCATAAATTAAATTCAAAATTTGTGATGCGAGAGATACATCTAGACTTGAGATTGGTTCATCGAAAATTATCAAATCAGGATTAATAATTATAGATCTAGCAATAGCCACCCTTTGTCTTTGCCCACCAGAAAGCTGATGAGGATATTTATCCCCAACTTCGACACTCAGCCCAACTTCATTTATAACATTTTTAAAAATGTTAAACAATTTGTGTTTATCTTTTATGCCATTTAAAACTGCAGCTTCTGTTACTATATCAAATATTTTCATTCTAGGGTTTAAACTTGAAACAGGATCTTGAAAAACAAATTGTATCTTATTATTTTTATAATTCCAAATAATTTCTCCCTCAAAATTTTTTTCAATACCTGATAAAATTTTACATAAAGTAGTTTTTCCACTTCCTGACTGTCCCACTACGCCAAGCTTGATTCCTTTTTCTATTTTTAGGTTTATATTATTTAATGCACATACTCCTTTATAAAATACTTTAATATTTTTAAGTTCAACCATAAATCACTTCACCCAGCAATAATAATAACCACCCTTTCTAGATTTCTTTGGTGGTTTAAATTTACATTTATCAATTCTATAACTACATCTATCATAGAACCTACAACCATCTAACAAATTATAAATTTCTCCTGGAATGCCTTCTATAGGTTTTATTTTTTGCTTAACTCCCATCTTTATTATAGAATTAATCAAAGCTTCAGTGTATGGATGAACTGGATTTTCAACAACATCACATGTTACACCTTCTTCAACAATTTGTCCAAGATACATAACATAAACATAATCTGAATAATTGTAAACAATACCTATATTGTGAGAAATAAGAACTATAGAAATATTTTTTTGTTTAGTTAAATTTTTAAGTAAATTTAGTATTTCAAGCTGTGTAACGACATCAAGTGAAGTCGTAGGTTCATCAGCAATAATAAGCTTTGGAGATACCATAATAGCCATTGCAATAAGAATTCTTTGAAGTTGACCACCTGAAAAATTATGTGGATAACTTTTTATTTTTGTAGGTTCAATCCCTACCTCCTTCAAAGCAGCCAAAGCAATTTTTTTTGCATCTGAATAATCTGTAATATTATGAGACAATAATATTTCTATCATTTGTGATTCAATATTAAACACAGGGTCAAGTGCTGTCATTGGTTCTTGAAATATGTAAAAGATTTCCCTCCCTCTTATTTTTCTTAAATCTTTTTCTGATAAATTAATAATTTTACATGAGTCAAAAATAATATCACCACTTTTAACATAAATTCCTTCAGGTAATAATCCTATAACTGAAAGAAATGTCATAGTTTTACCGCTTCCAGATTCTCCGACTATTGCTGTTATTTTATTTTTTGGAATATTAATTGAAACTGAATCAATCAAGATATGTTTATTCTTACCATTATCTAATTCAATTACAAGTTCATCAATTTTTAAAATATCATTCATCTTCGAGAAGAATCTATAACAATCGTTACAGGGCCATCATTATGTATTTCTACAAGCATATCTGCTTGAAAAACACCTGTTTTAACTTTTTCTTCAACATATTTTTTCTTAAAAACACTTACAAAATGCTCATAATATTTCAATGCTCCTTCTTTCTCCATAGCCAAACTAAAATCAGGCCTTCTCCCTTTCGATGCATCACCAAGCAAAGTAAATTGTGATACTATCAAAACTTCACCATTAATATCCTTTAAAGACAAATCAAACTTGCCTTGAGAATTCTCAAATATTCTTAAATTAATTATTTTATCAACCATCCATTCTAAATCTCTAAAATCATCAAACTTAGATATTCCACAAAAAACAACTAAACCATATTTTATTTCACTATAACATAAATTTTTTATGAAAATTCTTCCCTCTTTAACTCTTTGGATAATACAAATCATGAATATTAAATTTTAAGGTTCAAACTTTAGATATTATTACTCTTCAAAAATTTCAACATTTGCCCTTGGGATCTTAACTCTAGTTCCATCATCAAGCTCAACTTCAAGTATTCTAACTTTACTTTCTGTATCAATTTCTGTCGGCTCTGGTGGAAGAAGAGTTACTTTTCCAATTTTACCAAAAAACGGCTCTCTTATTATTCTAACTCTATCCCCTATCTCCATCCAAGTTCTCATCTCATCTTTTCTTTTAACATCCATATTTTTAGGAGGACCAGCAACAATAATTTCTGGTCTCATAACACCAGCTCTAATTTGTGTTGCACCAGAAACAGAAGCTTTATCCCCTTCCCTTGCTTTGAGAAGTTTAAAGGTATAACTTGCCATAGGTATTTGTCCAAATCCTTCAGTAACAATAAGAGTTATTCCAATCTGCTCAGTACCAGTAACCGCAACACCTATATCATATCCTAAAATTTGTCTAAGATCTTTATCATGTATACCACCTACAACTATAGCTGAAACTCCAACCCTAATTGCTTTTTTTATTGTCTCTAAACCTGCATGACGCCCTCCAATGATTACTTTTCCTTTATCTGTCTCATGAATATGTTCTGGTAACAACTCTTCATCTGGAGTATCAACTGCTATTCGTATTTGGCCATTCGTTTCACCACCTATACCAAATATTCCCTGTATAAAAGTCCCTTCCGTCTCTATTTCAACTCCAAAATTTTCTTCAATATGAACAACTTTACCTTTAATATAAGCTTTTAATGGAAGGATTTTAGGAGGTTCTCTAAATAAAACCTGACCTGTTATTTCTGATATTGAATCTATTTTTCCTGTAATAGGAGATTCAACTGAAGACCTTAAAAATTTAATAAATGATTTTGTTTCAGCAACAATCTCACCTTTTTTTACTTCATCACCTTCTTTCTTAAGCATATAATTTTTAAGTTCAGAAGGTTCAACTCCAAGTCTATTTGCTACATTAACCGAATATACTTTACCTGGAAGCTCAGCCTCTGCAACTATATCATTAGAATCAATTTCCATTCCGATTTTAACAAGTACTTTACCTGGTATTGGTAAAAGCCTCTTTTTTCTTATTAAAGTAAGTGGAACTACTTTAAGTCCTGGTGTATATGCATGAGCCATTTACATCCTCCTTAATTTATCTTTTTGGATACATATTTATTCTGGTAAACCACTTTTCAAGCATATCAACCCTCTTAGACTCAGATTTAGGTAATTCAAATGGCCTTCCTCTTCCATCAAAAAGAACTCCACCAACACCACCTTGAATATCAGTCTTAAGCTTTGCATTTTTTCCTACTCCAACATCAAATCCTTTCATTGGTTTAAGAATTATTTCTGCATTTTCATCTTTAAGCTCAACAATATAAACTTCTCCAAATCTTAAATCTCCCGATTGAGTTTTGCCAGAAGCTGTTTTAATCTCCCACTCAAGAATAAGCTCACCTTCTTTAGCTAAACCACTTGGAGCAATACAAGTACCAAGTTTTATAAGACAATCATTATAAAAAACATCAAGTGCTGCTTTTTCACTTATCTGTGAAAGAACTCCTAGATGAGGCATCATAAATATTGAATCCACAGCTAGCATCGTAACGCCTTCAAGTTGATATGCATCGGTCATAAGCATCATAGACTGAACTCTTCTTGGAGAGTGAGCTAAAACACCACCAGAACCAATTGCATAATTTAGCTTCATCATATTTATGAGTGACTGACCTGTAGAAGTTTGTTCAAAAGCATCTGATATACTTCTTTCCTGTTGTACACCCTTTAGTCCAACAGCAAGCAATTTATGTTGCTCCAATGCAAGTCTTAAAGCTTCTCTTGCCACGGCATGTTCTATCATTAAATCTTCGATAGTTTGTGGAATAGTAGTAGGTCTTATCATTTTATTTTTAAGTCTATTTCTCACTTCCTGCTCATCTATTTTAAAAGGCAACCATCTCATTATATTATATACACCAGCTTCAGCCATAACATTTGAAACTGAATAACTCATACCAAGATTTGCGCTAACAGTTCTATTAAATATACCATCAAAAACTGAAAAAACATCAGTTGTAGCACCACCTATATCTACCGCCAAAACATTATATCCTTTAGCTCTTGCAAACTTTTCAGTCATAAGTCCAACAGCCATAGGAGTTGGCATTATTGGTGCCCCAACCATCTTCATCAACTTAGGATATCCAGGTGCTTGTTGCATAACATGTTCAAGAAAAACATCATGAATCTTATGTCTTGCGGGCATAAGATTTTCTTTTTCAAGAACAGGACGAATATTTTCAGTTATTATCAAAGCTGTCTTTTCATTCAAAATTTCTTTAATTTTTTCTCTTGCAGCTATATTACCAGCATATATAACAGGAAGCTTATAGGAGGCACCAAGACGAGGTTTTGGATCTGCAGCTTTAATAAAATTAGCAAGCTCTACAACATGCGAAATAGTTCCTCCATCAGTTCCACCAGAAAGAAGTATCATATCTGGTCTCAACTGTCTTATTCTTTCAATCTTTTCATGATCTGCTCTTCCATCATTTGAAGCTATAACATCCATAACTATCGCACCAGCTCCAAGAGCACATCTTTGTGCTGATTCCCCAGTCATAGCTTTTACAGCACCAGCAACCATCATTTGTAAACCACCACCAGCGGAACTTGTGGAAACATATATATCCACTCCTACATTACCT
>JAOAEH010000043.1 GCA_026416895.1 Elusimicrobiales bacterium | reverse complement strand
TCAGATTATTCATCATTGCTTGATCTAGCAATGATATATAAGTTTTCAGATGATTATAAATCAGCAATCTCATTACTTGAAAAATCACTAGAAATAAAAAAGGATAGTGATGTTTATTGTGAGATTGGATGGCTTTATTTTCATCTTTCTAATAGTGAAAAAGCGGTTGAGAATTTTCAAAATGCTGTTTTAATAGATTCTTTTAACTATAATGCATTTTTAGGTCTTGCTGCTGTTTATTCGCAGATGAGAGATTTCATAAAATCTGAAGAATACTTAAATAAGTATAAAGAATTAAGAGGAGATTTTGCAGGGGTAGATTATATTTTCGCTTGGAATTATGCTAATTTTAATATGTATGATAAAGCAAAAGAGTATTTGATTGAGACCTTAAAGAAAGATCCAACTTTTGTAGAGGCGAGATTTCCTCTTGCCCAGCTATATCTTAAAGAAGGTGATTATAATAATGCTTGGAATCAATATTATCGTATTCTTGATTTTTATCCAGATCATCCTCTTGCGGTGAATATGGTTAGGTTGATAGAAGGTAAGCTTACAAAACAACCTGAGGAAATAAGACCTCCGTTTAAAATTAAAAACCCCACAGTAATAGATGAAGAATATGATATTGAAAGTTTTAGAAAAAGTATAAAGCTAAAAGTTGCTATAGGAACAGATTCTTTAGGAAAACATAAACAAAATAAAAAGATTAAATTTAGAAGTTTTGTTAATGTAGATATTATTGATAAAGAAAGTGGAAAAAAATATTATTCTCTGTTGCCTAGTCAAATTTTAATTGTTGAGTATAATAAAGGGAGTTATTCATTATTTATAGAAGGTGAGAAAATAATTAAAGATTTAAAAAAAGTAATTACTTTAAAACCTTCTGATAGAAACGGAACAGTTATAATTGAGGCTGATCCAAAAAATTCAAACCCTTACTTCAGATATTTTGATAGAGAATATAGGGGAGAAATTGAAATAGTACCGTTAAACAATGGTTTTGGGATTGTTAATAATGTAGAACTTGAATTATATCTTCTTGGAGTTGTAGGAGCAGAGATGGAACCTCTCTGGCCAATTGAAGCATTAAAGGCTCAAGCAGTGATTGCGAGAACCGAAGCTGTAAGAAGGATGAAAGAAGGTCCGCATAAAAAAAGTGGTTATCATTTATGTGATTCCCAACACTGTCAGGTTTATAAGGGAGTTGGATATGAAAGAAAATCTGTAAATAAGGCTGTCTTTGAAACTCAAGGATTAGTTCTTACTTATAATTCTAAACTTGCTTACACATTTTATCACTCAAATTGTGGTGGCTTTATACAAGCATCAGAAGAAGTAAAAGGTTGGGGAAAAATTCCATATCTATCTTCTCATCCTGATTTATCTCGTTACAACAAAAATTTTTTATCTCCCTGGGAGTTTAATGTATGGATAAAGAAGAATCCTCCTTCTTATTGTAATTATCCTGGTTTTGTTAGGGATACTGAATATAGATGGCTTAGGATCATTAAAAAATCTGATTTTAATTATAAAGTTAATGAGAGATACAAAGTAGGGGATATAAAAAGTATTGTTATAAAAAGGAGAAGTAGAAGTGGACATGTTAATGCTATAGCAATTTTGGGTAGTAAAAAAACAGTGGTAATTGATAAAGAACACTTAATAAGAAATTCTTTTGGGATCAGTCCTTTAAAGTCTACTTTATTTAATCTTGAGATAAATAGATATTCTGATGGTAGGATAAGAAATATATGGTTTTATGGTGGAGGGTGGGGACATGGAGTAGGATTATGTCAAGGTGGTGCTTGTGGTATGGCAGGTAAAGAGGGAAAAAATTATAGAGAGATACTTGATTTTTATTTTCCAAATACCAAGATAAAAAAAATAAAAACAAAATAGTTTATTTCTTTATTTGTGAAATTAATTTTGAACCTTGTGAATTTTGTGATAAAGCTTGTAGAATATAGGGATTTGCAAGTAATTCAGTTGCTTGTGGCATTTTTTGGATTATGTTATTTATTGAGTTTTGATTGTTTAGAAGTTGATTTACAGCAGGTGAAGAGATGATTTCATTCATGAGTTTACTTTGAGCTATTGCGTTTATAACTTCTTGATTTTTTAAGGCAGCTTTTACATTTTCATTGTTAAAAAAGTTAGATATTATTTGAGAATTGGTAAGTATATTCTCTAAATATTTTGGATCGGATAAAGCATTTTTAACTGTTTGACGTGCTAAAAAACCTTTTACCACAAATTCGTTATCAAATAATGCTTTTATAGCTTTTGGGTTGTTAATTAATTTACCTACAGCTTGAGAGAGAAAACCTTGTTTGTACCCAATTGATGTCATTTCTTTTTGTTTTATTGTATTTATTTGCTGATTATCAATTTCATTGTTTAATTTTTGATCCCTTTTTTTGTACTCTTTTTCTTGATATTGAACAGTTTTTTCTTCTTTTGAATCTTTATCTTTTGATATGGTATATTTAGAACTTTCATCTACTTTTGTTTCATGTATATTTTTATATGTTATAGTGTAAGTTAAATCTTCAAGATTAGGTTCATAAAATTTGAAATCTTCGTCTTCTTTTATTTCAGCTTTACCACTAAAAGCTTTTAGTTCGTCTTCAGATAACTTTATATCAGGTGAATATAGTTGTAATGTCCATCTAATTAAGATAATAAAAAGGATAATATAAAAAGGTATAATTATCCATCCAATTTTTCCTTTTCCTTTTCTTTTAGTATTTAAAATCATTTACAAAATAATTATAATATTTTAATGATGTGTGGTTCAACAGATGTAATCTTTTT
>JAOAEH010000007.1 GCA_026416895.1 Elusimicrobiales bacterium | reverse complement strand
CAACAACTCCACTACAATTTGCAGGCATAGCTACATATTCAATACCATGCTTTCCAGTTGCAGCAACTAAAATAAATTTTTTTCCACTATCATAATTATATAATTCATTAATAATAGAAGAAACTAATGGACTACATTCACTCATAGCTCCAAGACTCATATTTATTATAACTTTACCTGGAATAGAAGAAAATCTATCTTTAACAAACTCAAGTGCCTTTACAAGCCCTTTTTCGGTTAAAAAACCAGATTCTTTACCGCAAAAACCTCTAAAAACATCAAAAGAATATATTTTCATCTTAGCTATTCCAGAAATACCAAGATTATTATCTCTAACTGCAGCAGCAACTCCAGCAACAGCTGTTCCATGAGGAAATCCATTTGGATTTGATTGTTGAAAATTAGGAAAATATTCCTCCCAACTATTTATAACATTACAGTCTTCTTTTATAACAACTTGTGTAGAGTACAAAATTTCATAAAAATCAGGATTTGTTGTATCAATGCCACTATCAATAAGAGCAAGAGATATTGTAGTATTATACACTTCAAAATCCCAAGCTTGTGGAGTTTTAATTTTATATAAGTAGTACTGAGATTTAAAGTATTGATCAGATGGAATATAAAAAGGTTTAATTACTCTATTAGGATAAATATTTATATTATTTAAAAATGAAGAAGATTTTATTGAGTTATTTATTGAGCTATATGAAACTTTATATTTATTATAAGCAGAATAAAAATTTTTATAAATTCTTTCTATTTTCTCATAACCATATGACTTCAAAATTTCAAATATCATATCTTTTTCTTTTTCATCTATCTGAATTATAATTTCACCTTTTACTGCTTCAATATAATATTGTTTTCCTTCCAGTGTTTTAACTTGAATCTTCTCAATCTCAGAAAAAAGTAAAGATTTCAATATCAAAGTTAACAAAATTGAAAGTTTTATTTTTTTCCTTTCCATAAATCTATTATATATCTAAAAACAGATTCTTTATAATGCTTATCAATAAAAAAAAATTCTTTAGGTGATAACACAAAAAAACCACCATTACTTTTTAAAATTCCAAAAATTACTTTTATTCCTTCAAAATCAACTACTACATTAGCTAATCTTTTTTCAGAATTAAGTTTCAAAAATTCAAGAACTTTAAAATTAACATCACAATTATTTACATAATCACAATAATTTTTACTTATACAATCATTTATTTTCGTATATAAAATTTTATCATTTATGAAGATGTTTTTATATTTTTTGGATGAATGTATTGTATAAGGTAAATTAAAACTTTTATTTTTAATTTCAATAGACTTTATACAAAATTTATCACAAAAACATATAGTTACAACATCGTTATTTCCTTTAAAATAGCTTGATATATCATTTGCCGAGAAAATGTTAGAAATTAAAAAAAATAAAGTAAATAATTTTACTATAATTCAACTCCCAAAATTTATTTTTTTAACAATTTCAACCAAATCATATATATCATTCAATTCCCAATCTGCACCAGAATGTTTAGTATCAAACTGATTACCATATTTTGCCCAAGCAGTAATCATACCGATATTTTTAGCACCAACTATGTCCCTTTCAGCCCAATCACCAACCATAACAGCATTTTGAGGTTTTACTCTCAAATCTTCAAGAATTTTTAAAAATGGTTTAGGACTAGGTTTTCTCTCATTTGTGTCATCAAAGGTAACTACTTTTTCAAAATAATGATGAAGTCCTAAAGACACGATCCTCAACCAAACAGGAAGTCTAGGTGCATCAGACACTACCCCAAGTCTTATACCCATCCTCATTAAATGAGAAAGAGTTAATCTAACATGAGGATACAAAACCATATATGCTTCTTTCGCTTTTCTATATCCTACTATACCAGCAGCAAGTATTTTATAATCAATCTCACCAAATTCTCTTAAAAGCACTTTATCAAATATATTTTGATCTTCAATACCTTCTTCCCAATAAACTTTAAATATCTTTTCTATCATTTGAGTTTTTTCTATTTTCAATCCTGCATCAATCATATAATCAACTGCTGCCTCTACAGCAGCTTTTTTCATTTTCATAAAATCCATTAAAGTATTATCAAAATCAAAAATAACTGCCTCTATCATACCCTTTCAACATATTCTAAAGTTCGAGTATCAACCTTTACTTTATCACCAACATTTACAAAAAGAGGAACCTTAACCTCTATTCCACTTGAAAGTTTTGCAGGTTTCATAACATTACTTACAGAATCACCCCTAACACCTGGTACTGTCTCTATAACTTCTAAAACAACTGAAGGAGGAAACAACACAGTATAAAATTTATCATTTAAATAAAGTCCTTCTAGCTCCATATTTTCAACAAGAAGATTTGCCTGTTCTCCTAGTTTTTTAAGTTCAACACTAACCTGTTCATAAGTAGAAGAATCCATAAAATAGGCATAATCGGAATCTCTATACATAAAAATTTTAGGTCTTTTTTCTACAACTACTTCCTCAAATTTATCCTCTGGTCTATAACTTGTTTCTATTATAGCACCAGTATCTAAATTTTTTAACTTAACCCTTACAACTGCTTTTGCTTGAGATTTTCTATGATGCTGATATGTTAAAACTTGAACTATCTGTTTGTTTTCATTTATAAAAATTGTTCCCTCTTTAAAATCAGAAGCATTTATCATAAATCCTCCCAGACTGATTTTACTTATATATATTTTACCAAATCAAAAATCTTGAAAATTATATATTTCATCTATCATCTTTAAACACCTTTCGTCTTTCTTATTATCACATTCAATAATAACCTTTTTAATCCAATCATCTTCAAATAATTTGAAATCTCCAACTTTATTTTCATACACAAACTTTTTATACCAATAAACTTCTTCTATTAAAGCTGAATACATATTTTGTCTTTTTTTAAAGTTTTCAAAAAAACTATTAAAAACCTCTTCTATGTTTTTATTTTTAAAACAATCTTTATTACTTAATTTTTTCATAAAATAACACCCTCTCCAAAAAACTTGATAATTACCACCTTCCAAAGCAGAATCACAAATAAAAGGAAGAGCTTGTGCAACATATTTTTCCCATTTTTTTTTCAAAGAATTGTATATATTTTTAAAATAATCCTTTACTATCTTATCAAACTTCTCATAAACTTTTCTATTCTTTTCATATATATCTCTTCTGCCAGTAGCATAAGATATTATCTTTTTCTCTTCTAATACTATTTTTCTTTTTGTATTTTCTTCATTCAATGACACATAACCTTTTATCTCTTCTAAATACCTTTGCTTTATAGTATTAAGATAATTTTCAAAAAAATCTATAGATGAAATAAAACCACCCATTGCATAACTAGTGTATATATCGTAGTATTTTCCTGAAAGAATATCTAAAAACAAAGTTCTTTCTTTTTTCATTCTTTCATAAAAATAAATATCACTTAAAATATATGCTTCATATTCAAACTCTACAAATTCGTAAATATAGTTTCTCAAATCTTCATATTTTTTATCCTGAAGATAATGAACAATTTCATGAATGAAAATAAAATCTGTATATTTTATAAACTCTTCCCTTACTCTTTTTGAATTCAACATTACTTTTTCAATTCTCTCTTTATCATAATCTTCTATTGAAAAAAATAACATTACATATTTCAAATTAAAAAATATATTACCAAAACTTTCATACCATGCAAGCCATTTATCATCAGCATACTTAAAATAAATTTTTACTTTATCATTTCTAACTAAATTTGCAATCTTTCTACCTTCCTCTGTTGTAGATATTCTTTTTAAGTATTCATGAAACAAAACATCAGATAAATTATTTTTTAATTCAACTCCAAAACATAAATTTATAAATCCATAAAAACTAAAAAACAAAATTATCATAAATAAATGATATAATTTTATTATAAAAAAATGAGGAGGAAATTATGTCCGAAAATAGAACCGGTGAAATTTTAACAGCGTTTATTATTGGAGGATTAGTAGGTGCATTAATTGGAGTCTTGTTCGCACCAGCAGCAGGAAAAGTTACAAGAGAAAGAATAGCAGACTGGCTAGAAGAAAAAAAGGAAGAAGCAAAAGAAGCTATTGAAAGATTAGAAGAAGAAATAAAAAGAAAAAAAGAAGAACTTTCAAAATAATTTTTTTACTAAAATAATCTATAACCCAAGGAAGAAAAAAAGTAACAAAACTACCAAATATAATAAAAAAACTCCAAGGAACGTGAGTTATTCCTTTTCTATTTAACAACATAAGTAACAAACAAAAGCCAGAAGAAGTAATCATAGACAAAATCAAAGAAAAGGAAGAAAATTGTTTTTGTGTTAATATACCAATTAAAAAAATACCAAGAAGACTTCCTGCTGTAACTCCATGAACTTCAAACCCAAACCATAATATACCTTTAATATCTCTACATATATACGCAATTATAAAAAGCAAAATTGCAAAAACAAACATCGATATATGAGTTATTCTTATAGATTCAACTTCAGAAATATCTTTTCTAAAAACTTTGTAAACATCATTAACAAAAGAAGTTGATAATGAAAGTAAAGGGAGATCAACGGTAGCTAGAAACACACAAAGAAAAACAAGTCCTCTAAAACCATTCTCAATGAAATTTAGCGTAAAATAAGCAACAATTTCATCGGGATTTCCTTTATAGTTTAAATTAATAGTATTAAAAAGCAAATAAATTATACTTCCAGCTAAAAGATATATTACTACTAATAAAAATGAAGCAATGATTGTAAATAAAATTGTTTGTTGACTCTTTTTTCTAGTTTCAAGAGTAAGCAATTTTTGCATCATTTCATAATCAGTACCAAAAGATGCAAAAGCACCAAGAACTCCATTTAAAAAAGCAAGTATAAATGTATCAAACTTTTCTAACTCAAGAGAAAAATTAAATATGTCCAATTTATTAGCTTCGTTCAATAGATGATAAGCTGTAACAAAATTAAGACCAGTTAATTTAAATGCAAAAAAAATAATCAGAGAACCTGTAATGTAAAAAATTATAGCTTGATAAACACCATTTGATAAAACACTTCTCATACCACCCCAACTTATAAAAAATAATGAAATTAAAACGAATGCAAGTATAGTAAAAGGTAAAGAAATTTCAAACATTACAGAAATAGTCATTGCTGCAGCATAAAGTCTTATACCAGAAGCAAAAATTCTAGTTACAAAAAAGAATATACTTGAACACACTCTTACAGAATATGAAAAACGCTTACCTATAAATTCATAAATAGTAATACAGTTATAATTATAAAAAACTGGTATAAATAAATAAGCTATAAGAATACGCGAAATAGCAGAACCAATAAAAAACTGCAAATAACTCCAACTCCCACTAAAACTTGCTGAAGGCACTCCTATTATTGTAAGCGCACTTATTTCAGTTGATACGAAAGCAAGAACAACTTTAATTATTTTTGAACTCTTTGAAGCAAGGTAAAAATCATTTTCACTTTTCTGGGAACTCTTTGAAAGATATCCTATTACAAAAAGTAATAAAAAACCAAAAACTATAACTATAAAATCCAAAACAGAAAACTTGTTATTCATAAATTTTAACAGGCATTTTACCTTTTAAAGATGTTATACCGCCAATATAATTAGCAGCAGTTCTTTGAAATTCAGGGAAATCATCAAAAAAACACATCGCTAAATCAACTCTGTTTAAATACTCATCTAAAACAAAAGGACTTCCAAAAGAGATAAATGAAACTTTATACGAATCAGATATTATTTTATCTATTTCCTCTTTTTCCTTCTCTGCAAGGTTAATCTTTCCACTAAATGCTTTTGGTTTTGAAAATGAAACTATTACACTTAAATCCGCTTGAGAAGGAGAATCAACTATTTGAAAACCTATTTCTTTTAACCTATCAATAAAAAAAACTGATTTTTTTTCATCTTCAGATAATGTCTCAAAACAATATATCTTTTTACCCAAATTTACTCTATCATCTTTAACTACACATCCACACATATGACTGATATCAACTATAATTTTTCTATGTTCCACCGCACCTATAACAGATATATCACGAGCCCGGTAATTATTTACTCGTCTTTTTGAAACCAAAATATCAAGACGCTTTAAAGACTCATTAACTCTTTCTAACGATATCAAACCTCTGTTAAAAGCATCAATCATAGCATGATAAAGCCTTAGAGGATCTTGAGGATATAATAATAAATCAGCTCCTGCAATAAATGCTAATACTCCAGCCTCAGTTTCATTTTTTATTGCTTTCATCATAAGTGCATCAGTTATAACTATTTTATCATAAGACATTTTTTTTCTAAGAATTCCATTAATTACATTACTAGACAAAGAAGCAGGATTCAAGTTATCCAAATTTTCAACAAGAAGATGTCCTACCATAATTGAATCGCTTACCTCAGATAGTGCTTTAAAAGGAACTAATTCTAAAGACATCAAACTTTCTATATCTTTTTTTATTTTTGGAAGAGATAGGTGAGAATCAATATCAGTATCTCCATGACCCGGAAAATGTTTTATACAGTTTATTACATTAAATGAATTTAAGCCAGAAATAAATTCTCTTCCAAAACTACTTACAACTTCAGGATCATCTGAAAATGCTCTAAGATTTACAATAGGATTTTTATGATTTGTGGCTATATCCACAACTGGAGCAAAAATCCAATCAACACCTAAAGCATCAGCTTCAATAGCAGTAATTTCTGCTTTTCTTCTAGCAAAACTTATATCTCCAGTTGCAGCTATAGCCATATTTGTTGGAAGCCTAGTTGCTCCTGTAACCCATTGTCCAACTCCATTTTCATAATCTGCGGCAAATATCAAAGGATGCTTACTTGCATTTCTTAAAATTCGGATAGTTTCAATTACTTCATCAACACTACCACCATACAAACAGAAACCACCTACTCCTATGTTTATAAGTTTAATAGCATCATCCAATTTAGACTCGCCAAATCTAAAATGTGGAAATATTAATCTTGCTAATTTACGTGAAATATCTATCATTTTTCCTCCTTCTCTTTTTCTTTAATTTTCTTCCAAATTTTCATAACATCCTTTTTTGTATAACACTTCTCATTACCAAAAACATGAGGATGACGTCTTATAAGTTTATCAATCAAACTTTTTATAACCTCCAAAATATCAAATTTACCTTTTGTTAATGCTATCTCACAATGAAATACAACTTGAAGCAGTATATCGCCAATCTCTTCTTTCATGTTTTCATAATTTCTAGCTTTAACTGCAAAATTAAACTCATCTACCTCTTCATAAAGAAATTTCAAAAGACTTTTGTGAGTTTGAGTTCTATCCCAAGGACAACCATTTTTGGAATACAGCTTGTGCATTACTTTTAACAGTTTTACAAAATACTTTCCAGCCCTTTTATAAATATCATCAAATTTTTTTTTACTATTTTTTTTCATATTAATAAATTAATTTGCTAAAATTAAAGTATATATAAATTTTAATTTTATTAAAACTAGGATAATTATGAAAAACAAAGAGTATTTCTTTAAAGTCTTAGATAAAGGATTTGTTAAGTTAATAGATTTTATAGGAAGTGATGAAAAAGTTGTATTAGCTGCAAGAGTAAGCTTTAACTTGAAAACCAAAGGTGAAGAAAAAGATAGAAAACTAATAGAATATCTTCTTAAACATGAACACTTTACACCTTTCGAACATTGTGTTTTTCAATTCCATATAAAATGTCCAATATTTGTGGCAAGACAATGGATGAGACATAGATGGGGTTCTTATAATGAAGTTAGTGCGCGTTATACTGAAGTTAATGATGAATTCTATATACCAGAAAAATTTAGAATACAGGATATAAAAAATAAACAAGGATCAATAATTTCTGAAAACCTAAACCATGAAGAGATAAAAAAGACTTACCAAGAAACAATTGAAAATTCATATAAAAAATACTTAGAACTACTTTCAAAAGGAGTGGCAAGAGAGATGGCAAGAATGTTATTACCTGTAGCTTCATATACACAATTTTATTGGACAGTTAACGCAAGAAGTCTTTTAAATTTTCTTAAACTAAGACTTGATGAGCATGCTCAACATGAAATAAGAGAATATGCAAAAGTAATATCAAAAATATTTGAAGAAAAAATGCCATGGACATGGGAATTTTTCAATAAAGTATATGCGAAAAAAGATTAAAATTTCATATATTCAAATTTTACTTATATTTTTACCTACAATTTTTCTAAATTCTCTTGAAGAAAAATCAATCTTAAATAAAGAAATAAAACTAGAAATAGAATTTTCAGGAATTACTGAATCATATGATGAATATGATATAAAAGCAGAATTTGATGGCAGTCCAATGTCTATATTTGTTTCTACATTTCAAAAAATAAACTCAAATGATGTTTTAATTAAATTTATTACAGGCGAAGCTGCAGCTTTATTAAAAACAGCTAAAGATCCTCAAGAAAAAAAAGAAATAATCAATCGTTGGAAAAATATGATGAGCTTTTCCGATATTAAAGCTCCTTTTAGCGGAATAATAACAAAGATATACATAAACAATGAATCATTTGTAAATAAAGGTGAAAAACTTATTACTATTGCAAGAAAAATGAGAGTTGTAGCAAAAAATAAAGAACAACTATTAATAGATCCTATTCCAGGTCTTATAACAACAGTTGAAACTCAAAACTTTAAAAAGTATAAGGCAATACTGACAAATTTTATTCAAGAAGACAAAGGAAAATGGAAACTTTTCTTTGACTTAGAAAATTTTAGTGATTTGAAAGGAGGAGAAAAAATAAAAGGAACTTTGATTATTGCAAACAAAAATAATGCTAGAGTTATACCAAACTCAGATATATTTGAATACAACAATAAAAAATATATACTTATTGAATTTGAACCCGGAATAATTAATGAAAACGAGACAGAAATAATAAGTTTTAAATATAATTATCTTAAAATATCTAAAGATATTTTTAAATATGTCAAATAATTATTTTTCTATCTTTACTTTTATAAAACTTTCTAACAAATTTAAACATCTTGAACTAAATTCAAGAATCGCTTTAAAACAAGAGTTTGAAGATGCAATTGCAAACTGCCAAGAAAAAGTATTCTTACGAACATACGCAGTAAGTAATTTGAAAGAAGACTGCGACATATTAATGTGGAGAATGCATCATTCACTGGACTTCCTTCAAGAAATATGTACAAAAATACTTTCAGCAGGAGTAGGAAAATACATGGAAATAAAATATACTTACATTGGTTTCAAAAATTTTGATTGCTCTTTAAATGAAGTTAATCAAAAAATAGGTATATATCCCTATTTGTTAATACATCCAATAATAAAATATCAAAGCTGGTATGAATTAGATGAAACAGAAAGGAAAAAATTAATGTTAGAAAGGGATAATATAATAAAAAATTATTTAAATCTTTCTGAAGTAATTTTTGAATCCTTTGGAATAGATGATCAGGATATGATAATAGTTCGTGAAGCAAAAAGTTTAATAGATTTAATAGCTTGTACATCTAAGTTAAAAATGTTAAAAAACAAAAGTTACACTTTAATAGATAAACCTGTGTTTTTGTGCATAGGTAAAGATCTAAGATACATCCTAGATATGTTAGGATGAAGAGGGGGGAAAATGAGAACAATTGGAATAATAATGGCCGGTGGAAAGGGAGAAAGATTATACCCACTTACAAAAGAAAGATCTAAACCAGCAGTACCATTTGCTGGAAAATACAGAATAATAGACTTTGTTTTATCAAATTTTATAAATTCCCAAATATTTGCAAATTATGTACTTGTTCAATATCTCTCTCAGTCCCTTATAGAACATATACGCCAAAACTGGTCATTTTCAAGTGTAACAAAAGATCACTTTATAACAGTTGTGCCTCCACAAATGAGACTAGGTGAAATGTGGTATAGAGGAACAGCAGATGCTGTAAAACAAAATTTAAATCTTATAACTGACTACTCTCCGGATTTAGTTGCCATATTTGGTGCAGATCATATATACAGAATGGATATAAGACAAATGATTGCATTTCACATTGAAAAAAATGCAGATGTAACAATAAGTGCAATAACTGTACCAATAACAGAAGCTTCAAGATTTGGAATAATTACAGTAGACGAAAACGATAAAATAATCGGTTTTGAAGAAAAGCCTAAAAATCCAAAACCAATTCCATCAAACCCAAATTATGTTTATGCTTCCATGGGAAACTATATTTTTAGTTTTGATGTTCTTAGAAAAGTAATGCATGAATATGGGGATAGTGAAAATGCAGATTTTGGAAAAACTATTCTTCCGCAGATATTTAAACATTATAGACTTTTTGCTTATAATTATTCTAATCATAAACTTGCAGGAATAAAAACATATGAAGAAAAAAACTATTGGAGAGATGTAGGAACAATTCAATCATATTTTGATGCTCATATGGACTTGTTAGGATTAGAACCAAAACTTGATTTAAACAATCCAAAATGGCCTATAATATCTCAAAAGTTTATATCTGGACCAGCAAAAATAATTCAGTCAAATATAGAAGATAGCTTAATATGTGATGGTGCAATGGTAATCAAATCTTCTATTAAGAAATCTATAATCTCTTCTAATGTAATAATACATGAAAAATGTGAACTTTCTGAATGTATAATAATGGACAACTGTGAAATTAAATCTGGATCCAGACTAAAAAGAGTAATAGTAGATAGATACAACATATTTGAACCAAAAACAATTATAGGACACAATCCTTCAAGAGATGCCCAAAATTACTTTATAGACCCTTCAGGAATTGTAGTAATACCAAGAGGCATTTCAAAATGGGAATAAAATTTTTTTCAATTCATGCACATTTTTATCAACCACCACGAAAAGATCCTTGGACAGGAATAATAATAGAAGATACTCCAACAAAAATTCATTCTTCTTACAACCAAATGATAACAGACCAATGTTATGGGCCTTTAGCAATAAATACAATAAGATTAAATGATGAACTTCTTAATTTGTATTCAGTTATAAACTTTGATTTTGGTCCAACTTTGTTAAACTATATAGAAAAAACATATCCGAAACTATATATAACAATACAAAACTCAGATCATATTTCTACAAAACTATATGGTTATGGAAATGCTATAGCTCAAGTATATAATCATGCTATACTTCCATTATTACCTCTACATGAAAAAAAACTATATGTAAGATGGGGAATTGAAAGTTTTTTTAGAACATTCAAAAGGAAACCTTTTGGAATGTGGTTAAGTGAATGCGCTTGTGATAATGAAACTTTAGAAGTCTTAATACATGAAGATATAAAATTTACTATTCTCTCACCTCAACAAATTAAAAAAATTAAGAAAATAGAAAATGGAAAAGAAATTGTCTCAGACATAAAACCAGGTATGTACTTATGGAGATCAAAACTAAACAACAAAAAAAATATTGTTATATTTGTTTACAATCATAGCTTATCAAACTTTATATATAATGAGATAAAAAATACAGAAAAATTTGCATTCCGTATAATTAATACTACTGAAGAAAAATCACCAAATATTATTGCAACTGATGGAGAAAATTATGGACATTATATAAAAAATGGAAATTTTTATCTCTCAAACTTAATGGCAAAATTACTCAAAGAAAAAAAGATAAAAGTAACAAACTTATCTTATCTATATAATAACCTAAAACCAGAATACGAAGTAGAAATAAATGAAAATACTTCCTGGTCTTGTCCTCATGGAATTGATAGATGGAAAGATGAATGCTCATGTTCTGTTGATTCCAAAAATAAGTACAAAAAATGGAAGAATACTTTAAAAATTTCATCAGATATTATTAAAAAAAATGTTGATAATCTTTTCTATTCTAAAACAATAGAAAATATAACAAACCCACAAAAAATGCTTCAAGAATATGTAACAATCTATGAAGAAACATCTCCTAATAAAACTTTTTCATTTATAAAAAAAAATCTAAGAAGAAATAATCATAATCTATCAACAACTATATATTCAGAAATATTAAAACTATGTGAAATGGAAATGAAATCATCTTTTTTTAGATGCAGTTGTGGTTACTTTTTTGATGATATACTAAATATTGAAACATTAAACAACATAAAGAACCTAATCTTTGCTTCACAAATATTAATAGAAAACTTATATAACAAACAAGAAGTAGAAAAAGCAATAGAAAATATAAAGAAAGAAAAGTCTAATTCTAATATAAATGTAAAAAAAGTAATAGAAGAAATAATAACAAACTCACAAAACTACTTAGAGAAAATGGCATCTGAATTTTCATATCTTTATTATTTAAACTTTAATAAGTGTTTATATAATACTGATTGGAAATTTAAAATAATACAAATTAATAATAATGAATTTCATGTAGAAGCTACACATATACATACTTTTAAGCATAAAACCATAAAAGTAATAGTTTTAGAAGAGAAGTTAAATACAATCTTTAAAACCATTGATACAAAAACCAATAAAACAAATATATTTACTTTGGAAGATTTTCATAAAGATACAAAACACTTAATAAATATTTTAAAATCAAATTCTTCAAACTATATTCCATTAAAACAATTTCTATATAAATTATCAAACTCTTTAATTCCTAATGAAATTATTAATCTATATATTGAATTACTAAAAAACAATATAGCTCACACACTTCCATTCGCCTATGAAATAGCTATTTTTGTGATATCACTTGCTTTCCCAACACCTTTAATCAAAGAACTTGAAAAAGAAATTTCAAAAACACCACTTTCATCATTAATGTGGAAAATAAAAATAATGGAGAAAAAATATGATATGTAAAAACATTAAAATAATAGACTTAGAACAAGCATTATATGTACTTGGTCCTCAAGATATTTATCTGAAAGAAATAGAAAGAGAATTCAAAGTTTCTATAAACATAATCCATGATGAAACAGATGGGGGTTTAATATTAAAAATTAAAGGGAAAACAAGAAATGTTGATAAAGCAATAAACAGAATCAATCAGATAATATCAAAATATTTTGAAATAAAAAAAACTTCACACATACAACAAAAAAAAGAAGAACACTTAGAATATCACTCGGAAAATGATAGTGAAATAATATATAAAACTGATTTTGGAGAAATAATAAAGCCAAAGACAGAAAATCAAAAAAATTACATTAAAATGATACACAACAATGACATTGTCATTGCTGTTGGGCCAGCAGGTACAGGTAAAACCTTCTTAGCAACAGCAGTTGCATTGAAATTTTTAAAAGATAAATTAGTTAAAAAAATTGTAGTAACACGTCCAATAGTGGAATCTGGAGAAAGGTTAGGTTTTCTACCAGGTGATATAGATGAAAAAGTCAATCCTTATCTTAAACCTATCTATGACAATTTTTATAATTTACTAGGACCTGAAAGATTTCAAATTTATAAAGATGAAGAAATAATAGAAACACTTCCTCTTGCATATATGAGAGGAAGAACTTTAGAAAATTCATTTATAATCCTTGATGAAGCACAAAATACAACAACATTACAGATGAAAATGTTTTTAACTAGAATGGGCATGAATTCAAAAATAGTAATAACTGGAGATATAACTCAAATAGATTTGAAAGAGAGACATTCTTCAGGTTTATTGACATCATTAGAAATACTTAAGTCCATAGAAGAGATTAAAATAATAAAATTTGATAATTCAGACATAGTTAGACATCCATTAGTTTCAAAAATAATAGAAGCATACGAAAAATGGGAAAAAAAATAAAAGTTCAAATATATGGCAGGAAATATATTTCAAAAAATATAGAAAAACTTATTAAAAATCTTTCCAAACTTATACTGCCTAAATCTTTCCTAGAAGTTAATGTAATATTTACAGATTCAAAAAATATAAAAAAAATAAATTCAAAAATTTTTAAATCAAATAAATTGACCGATGTAATAACACTTACTTATTGTGTAGATCCAAATCACAAACTAGGAGAAATCTTCATTTCAGTTCCTCAAGCAATAAAAAATTCAAAAATATACAACGTTTCTAAAGAAACCGAAATATTAATACTTGTAACACATGGCCTACTTCATCTAATTGGATACAATGACAAAACTAGCAAAGATTTTAAAAAGATGAATATTTTAACACTAAAAAATTTAAATAAACTTTTATAAAATAAATTTTAAGGAGTTCATTATGAAAACAGAAGAAATTAATTTTACAGAGATAGATAAAAGACAACAAGAAAGATGGTATTCTTCAAAACTTTTTAAAGCTCCTTTAAAACCATCATCAAAAAAATTTTATTGTCTCGATATGTTCCCCTATCCAAGTGGAGATGGACTTCATGTTGGACATCCAGAAGGATATACTGCAACTGATATAAT
This sequence comes from Elusimicrobiales bacterium, assembly GCA_026416895.1. Classification (GTDB taxonomy): domain Bacteria; phylum Elusimicrobiota; class Elusimicrobia; order Elusimicrobiales; family UBA9959; genus JANZZP01. Next base: position 8,005 of record JAOAEH010000007.1, on the reverse strand, counting down.
ATCAAGATATAAAAGAATGAATGGTTGGGACGTTCTTCATCCAATAGGCTGGGATGCATTTGGACTTCCTGCTGAAAACTATGCAATGTCAAAAAAAATACATCCTGCAATAATAACAGAAAAGAATATAGAAAATTTTAGAAGACAAATAAAATCTCTAGGCTTTTCATATGACTTTGATAGAGAAATCAATACCACAGATCCTTCTTATTATAAATGGACTCAATGGATATTTCTAAAGTTGTATGAAAACGGTTTAGCTTATATGGATGATATACCTATAAACTGGTGTTCAAATTGTAAAACAGGACTTGCTAATGAAGAAGTTTTTAATGGAAAATGTGAAAGATGCGGTAGTGATGTAGTAAAGAAGAAGCTTAAACAATGGCTTTTAAAAATAACAGCCTATGCAGAAAGACTTTTGAATGATTTAGAAGAACTTGATTGGCCCCAATCAACAAAGGAAATGCAAAGAAATTGGATTGGAAAAAGTGAAGGAGTAGAAATATATTTCCCAGTAAAAGATGCAAATATTAAAATAACTGTTTTTACTACAAGACCTGATACTATTTATGGAGCAACTTATATTGTAGTTGCTCCTGAAAATGAACTTGTAACTAAAATTACACATCACACAAAAATCAATGAAGTTCTAAAATATGTAGAAAAAAGTATTAACAAAAGTGAGAGAGAAAGAATAGAAAACAAAAATAAAACTGGAGTCTTTACAGGAAGCTATGCTATAAATCCATTAACAGGAAAAGAAATTCCAATATGGATAAGTGATTATGTTTTAGGAAATTATGGGACAGGTGCAATAATGGCAGTTCCAGCTCATGATGAAAGAGATTTCGAATTTGCTAAAACATTTGGACTTGATATAGTTTGGGTAATAAAACCAAAAAATGGAGAAATAGATACTTCAAGAGCCTTTATAGAAGAAGGAATAAACTATAATTCAGGAATACTAAATGGACTTCCAACTCAACAGGCAAAGAAAAAAATAATAGAATATCTTGAAGAAAAAGGACTTGGTAAAAGAAAAATAAACTACAAATTAAGGGACTGGATATTTTCAAGACAAAGATACTGGGGGGAACCAATACCAATAATACACTGTAGCAATTGTGGTATAGTTCCATTAAGAGAAAAAGACTTACCTCTTACTCTTCCACCTTTAGAAAAATACGAGCCAACTGGAACTGGTGAATCTCCTTTAGCGCTAGTAGAAAGTTGGGTAAATACTATATGCTATAAATGTGGAGGAAAAGCAAAGAGAGAAACAAATACTATGCCACAGTGGGCTGGTTCATGCTGGTACTATCTTAGATATATTGATCCAAAAAACGATTTAAAAATTGTAGATCCAGAACTTGAAAAATTATGGATGCCTGTTGATTTATATGTAGGTGGTTCAGAACATGCTGTATTACATCTTCTTTACGCAAGATTTTGGCATAAATTTTTATATGACATAGGTGTTGTATCTACAAAAGAACCATTTATTAAACTTGTTCATCAAGGCATGATTTTATCTTATGCTTATAGAGATTCCAAAGGAATTTACAGATCTTATAATGAATTAGAATTTGAAACTGATGGTACCGCAATAACAAAAGAAGGGGAAAGAATTAAACCAATAATAGAAAAAATGTCAAAATCAAAAAAGAACGTAATAAATCCAGATGAAATTCTTGAAAAATATGGAGCTGATACATTTAGAATGTACGAAATGTTTATGGGTCCACTTGAGGATTCAAAACCATGGGATATGCGCGCTATAGAAGGAGTTCACAGATTTTTAAAAAGGGTCTGGAAATGGGCAAACGATGTAATCTTAAAACTTTCAGAAGAAGAATTATCAAAAGAAATAATAATACTACGAAATGAAACAATAAAAAAGGTCACTCAAGATATAGAAAAACTTAGAATGAACACAGCGATATCACAACTTATGATATATTTTAATGAGATATCTAAAACTAATTCAAAAAAAGATTTTGAAACTTTTTTAAAATTACTTCATCCATTCGCTCCACATATAACAGAAGAAATTTGGGAAAAATACGGTAAAAATAATTTTTTGTTGAATGAAGAGTGGCCTAAATTTGATGAAAAAATAATAAATGAAAAGAAAATAGAAATCCCAGTACAAGTTAACGGTAAACTGAGAGGTAAAATAATTATATCCCATTTAACTCAAAAACAAGAAATTGAAAATCTAGCAAAAAAAGAAGTTTCAAAATATCTTGAAGGCAAAGAAATAATAAAAACGATATATATAGAACAGAGATTATTAAACTTTGTAGTTAAATGAGAAAAAAAGAGGAATTATGAAAGATAAAATAAAGTTTCTTATATTCACATTAATTTTAAGCTGTGAATCAAAAATTATATACAACCCTGCTCCACAAATATTACCACAACATATAAAATCTATAGCAATTAAAGCATTTACAAATAAGAGTTCTATATTTGGAATAGAAGAAAAATTAACCTTAAAAATAATTGATGAATTTATAAAGGATGGTAGGTATAATATAAAATCTGAAACAGATGCAGAGGGAATTATAGTTGGAGAAGTTAAAAGTTACATAATGACACCAATTCAATATAACTATAATATGATACCTACTGCTTATAAAATAACACTAAATTACTCAATAAAAATGATAGATAAGTTAAAAAATGTTGTATTATGGGAAGAAAATACTTTAACAGCAAACTATATCTTTTCCGATCTTTCTCTCCCAGGAGGAATGAGTGAAGAGCAAGCAAGAGAAAGGCTTTGGGAAATAATAGCTAAAGACGTAGTGAAACGAACTGTAGAAGGTTTTGGTTCTGTAACAGGAGTTTCTAGTAAAAAATTATGATCTAATTATGATGAAAATAAAGTCTGAACAAGAATTTTTAGAAGATATAAATAAACTCAAGCTAGAAAATGTATATATACTTATTGGTGATGATATAGAGAGAAAAAAAAATCCTCTTAAACACCTAAAGACAAAAATTCCATCTGAGTTTGACTACAACTTATTTTCAAATATTCAATCTATAGACTTATTAATATCTGATTTATTAACCCCTCCATTATTTTTTTCGAAAAGAATAATAATAATAGATAATTTTGAAAAATTAAAAAATACTGATAAAAAAGCTATACTTTCTTATATCAATAACCAATCTAATTCAACTTCTCTTTTTATTCTCCACAATGAAAACCTTAACAATTATCAGATAAAAAAAGAGTATGATGAAAACATAAATGCAACTATAGTATTTTTCCAAGAACTTTCAAAAGAAGAAACAGAAAAATTTTTTCTTGAATTTTTTGTAAAAAATAATATAACAATAAACGATGATGTAATAAAATATCTATCAGATTCAATTATAAACTTTTCTCAAGTAAAAAATGAACTTGAAAAACTTTGGCTATATAGCAAAGATAAAAAAACATTAACAATACAAGAAGTTCAAAATCTAATTCCATCTTTAAAAGAAATAGAAGTATCAGAAATATCAAAAAGCATTATAAAAGGAGATTTTGATAAATTGAAATATACTCTAAATATGCTAATTTATCAAAAAGAAGAACCGCTCAAAATATTATATGCAATTGAGTACGCATTGGAAAAAATATTAAAAACTAAAATGATTATGAAAAAATACAAAACTATACCATATGAACTTTATCAAATACTTTCATTAAATAAATCTGATATAGAAGAAATAACTCAAGGGAAAATTAATCTTAACGAAAAAGAGCTTATTACTGCATTGGAATTATGTATAGAGGCTGAAAGCACACTTAAATCTTCAACTCTTCAAAATCAATACACAGTTATTATGAATTTAGTTTACTCTATTTTATCTATCAGCAGACAAAGACTTTTTTAAAAGCCAAGTTAAGCTTGATTTTTTATTTGCTGCATTTTTCCAATGAATCACATTTTTCTTAGCAGCTTTATCTATTAAAGAATAAAGTTCATTAAGCATATTTGATGCAGCTTCATAATTTTTAGAAGAAATTAACCTTTTAAACTCTTTAACTTTAGAACTAATTCTTGATTTAATCCCTCTGTTTTCACTTCTTTTTCTCAAAGAATTTCTGTGTGCTTTTAAAGCGCTTTTATGTCTTTTAGATTTAACAACTGTTGCCATATATTATAAGTTTATAAAATTTATAAATTAAAAGCAAATTTTTAAAAAACTAAACAATAAGTAAGTTTCTAATCACTTCAAGAATATCTTTCTCTTTTGCAGGTTTTAATATATAAGTATTTGCTCCATAAAGCATACTTTTTTGTATATCAGCAGGACTAACATCTACAGTAAGCATAACCACTGGTATCTTTTTTAAAACTGGATCTTTCCTTATCTCTTTAAGTACTTCTATGCCATTTTTGGATGGCATGTGGATATCAAGAAGTATTAAAGATGGAAGATATTCTCTAAGCTTATCTATAATTCCTATACTTTCATTATAAGTTTTAACATCATATCCATTACTTTTAAGTATATTTTCAATCACCTCAAGTATACTATTTTCATCATCAATAACAGCAATCTTATTACTCATAACCCCTACATACAAACCCAACACACTGCCGCGGGTTGGGATCGAACCAACGCTAACCTGGTTTTTCAGACCAGTGCTCTACCACTGAGCTACCGCGGCAGTTTGTTATAAATATATTTAACAAAATTAATTATAAAAAATCAACTTTAAATTTTTTTATAAGTAATATATAAAAAAAAATCTTGATTTGTCAATATTTACTTTAGTATTATTTTAGTTATGGATAAATTTTTAATAAAAATATACGGAAAAGTTCAAGGAATAGGATATAGATGGTTTATATACGAAAAAGCAATAAAATACAACTTATCTGGTTGGGTTAAAAATAATCCAGATGGAAGTGTTGAATGTGCTGTTAAAGGTATAAAAGATGATATAGAAAAATTTATATTCGAAATAAAAAACGAACACCCATGCGCTGTGGTTAAAAATATTGAAATATCTGACTGTCCTACAAATATCTACATACCTGAAAATTTCGAAATATTGAAATAAAGGGGGAATAATGAAAAAATCAAATAAAAAAAATACACAAAAAAACGAGAAAAAAATTCAAAATCCCCTTTTTAAAGTAAAAGAAGAAACAGATAAAGAAATTAATGAAGATATTTCTGAAGATAATTTTGAAGATAGAGAAAAATCATATAGCGATGAGGATAAAGAAAACAAAATAGAAGAACAAAACATATCTGAACTCTCAACTGATTCAACAAAACAATATATAAAAGCTATAAGCCAAATAAATACAAATATATCACGAGAAGAACTACATAAACTCTGGCAAAGAGTTAAGAGAGGAGACAGAAGAGCAAAAGAAGAAATAATGAAAATGAATTTAAAACTAGTAATACCAATAGCAAAGAGATATTTATATCCTGGAGCAGATCTAATGGACTTAATAGAAGAAGGAAATTTAGGACTTCTTCATGCAATAGATAAATTTGATCCAAAAAAAGGATATAGATTTTCAACATACGCTTCATACTGGATAGAACAGTATATAAGAAGATTTGTAGAAGAACAATCCAAAACAATAAGAATACCACCCCATGCTTGGACTGCCTTAAGAAAATGGTTAAGACAATGGGATGCTCTTCATGGTAAGCTTGGTAGGGACCCTACCCTTAGCGAAATGGCAAAAGAAATGCACTGGAGTGCAAATCAGATAAGAACAGTTTTAAATGCATATGAAATTATAAAAGGAACTACTTCATTAGAAAATCCAATATACAATAAAGATCAAGAAGAAGATATATTAGCCCACGTAATAGAAGATGAAAAACAATCTTCACCTGAAGATGTTATATCTGTTTTAAAAATTCATGATGAACTAAAAAATGCTCTTTCACAGATTGGTGACAGAGAAAGAATGATTCTTGAAATGAGATATGGACTTAGTGGTACAAATCCAATGACACTCCAAGAAATTGGAAATAAACTTAAACTTTCAAGAGAGAGGGTAAGACAAATAGAAGAAAGAGCTATCCTTAGACTCCGAAGAATTGCTTCAAACATGGGACTAATAGATATATCAAGCAGAATAACTCCAAATTTAAAACCAGGTTGGAATCTACCAAAAATAAAAACAGATATATTAGGAAATCCAATAATCAAAAAGGGGAAAAAATGAAAACAAGAAATCTTCAAAGTGAAATTAAAAAATTTATAAGAGATGTTCCTGACTTTCCAAAAAAGGGAATATTATTTAGAGATATAACACCATTTCTTGAAAATCATAAAATATTTAAAAAAACCATATTACATCTTAAAAATTATTATTCAAATAAAAAAATATCTAAAGTTATCGGTATAGAAGCAAGAGGTTTTATAATAGCAGCTCCTTTAGCTTTAGAAATTAAAGCTGGGTTTGTGCCTGTAAGAAAAAAAGGTAAACTTCCATATAAAACACAATCTATCACATACAAATTAGAATATGGAGTTGATACCCTTCAAATACATTCAGATGCTATAAAAAAAGGTGAAAATGTTCTCATAGTAGATGATGTACTTGCTACAGGTGGAACGGCAAAAGCTGTATGTGAATTGGTAGAAAAACTAGGTGGAAATATTGTATCAATATTTATGCTTATTGAACTTGAAGAATTAAAAGGCAGAGAAAAACTTCAAAAATATGATCTTTATTCATTAGTAAAATATTAAATACTTTTGCCCCCGTAGCTCAATTGGATAGAGCTGCTCCGTCCTAAGGAGAAGGTTGCTGGTTCAAATCCGGCCGGGGGCGAAAACGTGTAGAAGTTAACAATAGTCTAAAAAAGAGGAGGAAAAATGCCAGATTCAACTTGGGTATCAGATGGAAGCTCTAAAAACACTAATCCATTCCAAGACTGGCTTATCCAAAACAAAAAATCATTAATTGCAACAGCATTAATAATAATAGCTGCAATAATTATAGTTATAATGGTTATAATAAATTTAAATAAAAACAGAGAAACTGCTGAAAAATACTACTTTTTAGCACAACAATACTATTATGCAAAAAACTTCGAACAAGCATTAGCAAATATTGAAATTATAGAAAAAAACTATTCAAACTTTGTAACTTATGATTTTGCACTTTTCCTTAAAGGAGATATTTATTTTAGTATTGGGAATTATGCAAAGGCAATAGAAGTATACAAAGAAGCTTTAAATAAAGTAAGAAACAAAGAACTTATTCCTTTTGCTATATATTCAATTGCAAAAAGTCATCAAGCACTGAGAGATTATATTAATGCTATATTAAAATTTAATGAATTTATAACAACATATCCAGATCATTATCTGCTTCCAGAAGTGTATCTATCCCTAGCGCTTTCTTATGAAAATAAAGGGGAAAAAGAAGCTGCAAAAGAAACTTTCCAAAAAATAACAGTACTTTTTCCAAACACAACTTGGAACACTATAGCTCAAGAAGCATTAAAAAAATATCAACAAAAACAAAGTTCATAACATAAAGTTAATGATTACTTAAAAACAAGTATTTAACAAATCATAGAGTTACATAATTACCTATTTATGAAAAATAAAAAAATTAAAAATCAGTTTATAATTATCAATTAAATAAATTATCTGCTAAAAATTCTTGACTTAAATATAAAAAACTTTGTAAAATAAAAACAATGAGGACAAAAACCTCATTAAACATATAAAGGAGGGTTAAATGAAAAAGATACTCAGCTTAGCTGCTGCGGTAGCAATATTAAATTCAGTTGCTTCCGCTGAAGTGTTAAAAAACTTCAAATATGATGGTTCAGTAGAGATAAATGCATATAGCGTAAACAACGCTGACTTCAATAAAGATCTTGATGACAACGATAATGAAACAAGAACAAGAGTCATCCTTAATATGGGTTTTGATCTTAATGAAGATGTAAGAGCAGAAATAACAGCAGTTAAAAACAATAGAGTATGGGACAACACAAGTGA
>JAOAEH010000064.1 GCA_026416895.1 Elusimicrobiales bacterium | reverse complement strand
CTACATTACCAATACCAAAACCAAGATATTCACCATATTCATACCAAATATCACGTGCTATTTTATTACCAGAAACAGCAAGATCAAATATATATTTCGGTGTTATGTTTTCAGAAATATTTTTAATTCTTTTTCTTGCCTCATAACAAACTCTTTTAGTTGAACAATAAGCTTCTAAACTCCCTCTATTACCACACGAACAAAGATCTCCCCCTACCCTTATTACCATATGACCTAATTCTCCAGCAGTAGTAGTCGAACCTTTAAAGAGACTTCCATTTAATATGACCCCACCACCTACTCCAGTACCAAGAGTAAAACCAACAACATTTTTATATTTTTTCTTGAGTTCAAAAACATAGCCACCCCACACAGCCATATTAGCATCATTTTCTACTATGACTTCTACCATACATTCTTTCTCAAAATCTTTTTTTATATTTTTATTTTTCCAACCACACAAATTAGGAGCAAATCTCAAAATTCCTTTTTCAGAGTCAACATCGCCAGCAATAGCAAAACATATTTTATTTGCTTTGTGCTCAAAAATAAAATTTTTTATTATTTTAGAAGTTTCTTTTACAAAATAATTATAATCATAAAAAAGTGGAGTAGGAAAACTATCATTACAAAGAACTTTTAAATTCCTATCAACTACTGCTATTTTAATTTCAGTACCACCAACATCAATTCCAATCCCCCTCATAAATCCTCCCTTAAAACTTTAAGAGCATCTGAAACAAGATAAAACGAACCTAATATACACACAACATCAGAAAAATTTGTTGCATAGTTAATTGCATGCTTTAATTCATCAATAACAGTTATATCAGTATTAGATGAAAATTTTGAAAATGTTTCTGCTATAATAAAAGGGGAAAGTTTTTTAGGATTATTGATAGATGTTATAATAATATTTTTAAAAATGTCTTTATCAGAAATATTTTTTATAGAAGTAATATAATCTTTAGTAGAAAGCATTGAAAATACAAGAGATGGGTTCTTTTTATCAAAACCAAAAAAAACTATATTTTCTAAAAAACTTTTAATTGCTGCTGGATTATGTGCACCATCAACAATGAATAATTTAACCTTATTTTTTAGTCTAGTTTCAATTATTTGAAATCTTCCATCAAACCTAAGTTTAGATAAAGCTAATTTAATTAAGTTATTATTAATTTCCAATCCAATTTTACTTAACCCTAAAATTACCATACTTAAATTTAATGTTTGTTTAATACCAACGATAGGCATACTAAATATTTCAGATGTCATTTTATCTTTAATAACCATTTGCCACTTTTCATTCAATCCTATTATTTCAAACAAATTTTCAACTTTTAAAACTATTGCTTTTTTTGACAAAGCAACTTTTTTTATAACTTCTAACTGTTCATTCGCTATATCTCCGACTACACACATCGAATTATTTTTAATTATACCTGCTTTTTGAAAAGCTATATCATTTAATGTAGGGCCAAGCATATCCATATGATCATAATCAATTGATGTTATAAAACACAACTCACCATCTAAAACATTTGTAGTATCATATAAACCACCTATTCCAACTTCAACAACACTAAAATCTAAATTATTTTCTTCAAAATACTTAATCATAATCAAAGTTACTATTTCAAAAAAACTTAAATTACTATCAAAAGAAACAACATATTCATAAAGTCTCACAAATTCAGAATAAGATATATCTTGCAAATTTATCTTTATCCTTTCAGTAAGAGAATTTATATGAGGAGAAGTATAAAGTCCTACTTTATATCCCAAGGAACTTAAAAATGAAGCAGTTAAATAGCTTACCGAACCTTTACCATTAGTTCCAGTAATATGAATAACCTTTCCAATTTTTTTATGAGGATTACCCATTTTATTAAGAATCTCTAATATATGAGTAATTCCATTCTTTTTTATCTGTGAATGTTTTGTATACAAAATTTTTTCTATTTCTTTAAATCTTAAATATGTTTCCTCCATATAACTTACTCTTCCTCACGTTTTATTTTAACACCTATGAGTTTAAGCTTTTCATCAATTCTCTCATACCCTCTATCTATATGATATACTCTTCTAACCTTAGTTACACCATCCGCTATACAACCAGCAAGTACAAGTCCTGCTCCAGCTCTCAAATCACTAACCATAACAGTTGCTCCTTTAAGTTTTTTAACACCTTCTATATAAGCCTTATTACCTTTAATATTAATATTAGCACCCATTCTAACAAGTTCTGCAGCATGCATAAATCTATTTTCAAATATTTTCTCAGTAATTATACTTCTTCCATTTGCAACTGACATATAACTCATCCATTGAGCTTGTAAGTCTGTAGGAAATCCAGGATAAGGTTTAGTTACAATATTAACTGGTTTAATTAATTTTGAAGAATCAATTATAATTGTACCTTCATCATCAATATCCAAAAAAACTCCAGTCATTTTAAGTTTTCTAATCAAAGAATCTAAATGCTTAGGTTGACCATGTTTTATAACAAGCCTTCTACCACTTAATGCTCCAAGTATCATAAATGTTCCGCATTCAATTCTATCAGGAATAACTCTATGTTTAAAACCAAACAATCTTTTTTTTCCACGTATTTTTATAAAACTACTACCTGCTCCTTCTATACAGGCACCCATTTTGTTTAAAACTTCTGCAAGATCAACTATCTCTGGTTCCTTAGCAGCATTTTCAATTATAGTCAAATCATCAATAAGTGAAGCAGCCATCATTATATTTTCTGTAGCTCCAACGCTTGGAAATTTTAAATTTATTTTTGCACCATGTAAATGTTTTGCAGACATTACAACATATCCTTCTTCAAGCTTTATATCAGCACCAAGTTTTTTAAAACCATCAAGATGTATATCTATAGGTCTTACGCCTATAGCACAACCACCTGGCATAGAAAATTTAACTCTTTTATATTTTGCAAGCATTGGTCCAGCTATAAGAACAGATGCTCTCATTTTTCTTACTAAATCATAAGGGGCTTCTGTTTTTATATTACTAGATTGACTAACTTCAAATCTATTAAAACCAAAAAAACATTCCTTACCACAATAAGCTAAAAGTTCATAAGTAGTTTTTATATCAGAAAGTTCAGGGACATTTTCTACTATACATTTATCATCGGTTAAAATAGTAGCAAAAAGTATAGGTAAAGCTGAATTCTTAGAACCGCTTATTTTTACTTCACCTGTTACAATATTTGGACCTTCTATTATGAAACATTCCATCAAATAATACCTCTATATATCTATCTTTACCATTAATATCTTTAATTATTTTAACAGAAACTGAAACAGATTTAAATATATTTAAAATCTCATTAGAATAATATTCTCCTATTTCAGCGATAAACAAGCCACCCGGTTTCAATACTTTATGAAGATTAAGAGATATATACCTAAACATATCTAAACCATCATTACCACCAATTAATGCCAATTTAGGTTCTTTTTTTACAGTCTCATCAAGAACTTTATACATATCATATGGAATATATGGTGGATTTGAAACAATAATATCAAATAAAAAATTTTTTATACATTTAATTGAAGATGATAAAATTGGAATAAAATTATTAAGTTTAAACTTATTCTTATTTTCAATCATAACATTAAAAGCTTTTTTCGATTTATCTACAGCAAAAACAAATGAAGATTCGTTTTTATAAGCTATATATAAACCTATAACACCACTTCCAGCACAATAATCAAGAATTTTTGGGCTTTTAAATTTTTTACTTATCTCCAGTACTCTTACCGCAAGATATTCAGTTTCAGGGCGAGGTATAAACACTCCTTTCCTAATAATAATATTCATATCAATAAATTGATGTGAGCCTAAAACCCATGAAATAGGTTCATAAAAGATTCTTTTTTTGATAGATTTAAGTATTTTATCAATAAGATAATCTGGAATTTCGTAATTTCTATCAATAAAAGTTATAAATCTATTTGTGTTACAAAAATAACTTACAATAATATCAAATTCTTTTAAACCACCTTCAAGTTTAAAAATTAAATCATTATATTTATTAATAAATTCAGATATTTTCATTTTCAGCTATTGCAATTCTTATATCTTCTATCATGTTTTGCATCTTACCTTCCATTATTTCATCTATATTAAACCACGAGATGTTAACCCTATGATCTGTAACACGATTCTGAGGAAAATTATAAGTACGAATTTTTTCTGATCTATCCCCGCTACCAACCTGATTTCTCCTTTCCTCAGCTAAGGTACCAATTTTCTTCATTTCTTCAATTTCTTTTAAACGTGCATAAAGTAATTTTAAAGCTCTTTCTTTATTTTGAAATTGTGATCTCTCTTGTTGGCACTGAACAACAATACCAGTTGGTATATGAGTTATTCTGACAGCAGTTTCTACCTTATTTACATTTTGCCCACCATGCCCTCCTGCTCTATAAGTATCTATCTTAAGTTCAGAAGGATTTATCTTAACTTCATTTTCATTAACCTCACATAAAACAGCTACTGTGACTGTAGAAGTATGAATTCTGCCACTAGCTTCAGTTTTAGGCACTCTTTGAACTCTATGCACACCAGCTTCATATTTAAACCACCAAAATGGTTTATTGCCAGATACATACACAATTGCTGTTTTAATACCACCCAAATCACTAGGTGATATATCCTCAACACTTACGTTCATACCCAAACTTTGTGCAAACTTAGTATAAGCTCTTAAAAGTTCGGATGCAAATAAAGATGCTTCTTCACCACCAACTCCAGCTCTAACCTCAAGATAGATATTTTTTTCATCTCTTTCATCTGATGGTAAAGTTTTTAGACGAAGTATATTTTCATATTCTTTTTTCCTTGTTTGAAGATGTTCAAGCTCAGACTTAGCAAGATTTACCAACTCATTATCTGAAGAACTTTTAATAATGTTAGTAATCTCATCTATCTCACTTTTTACTTTCAAATAGTTTTCATAAATATCAAAAACAACTTTTAATTCAGAATATTTTTTTATTAT
>JAOAEH010000052.1 GCA_026416895.1 Elusimicrobiales bacterium | reverse complement strand
GCTTTTATTTTTTAAGGAGGATTTTTTATGCCTAAAATGAAAACTCATAGTGGAGCAAAAAAAAGGCTTAAAATTACAGCTTCTGGTAAGATAAAATGGAAAAAATGTGGTTTAAGACATCTGCTTACACCTATGTCTGCTTCCAAAGGAAGAAAACTTCGAAAACCAAAAATTATTGAATCTTCATCTACTATTGCTAAATCTTTAAAAACTCGTCTTCCTTATATTTGATTTTTATTTTAATTTAAGGAGAGCTTATGAGAATAAAGTATGCAGTAGCACGGAATAAAAGAAAAAAAAGAATTCTTAAACTTGCAAAGGGTTATTATGGTGATAAGTCTAGACGACTTAGGATGGCTACCCAACAAGTTAAAAAATCTTTAACTAAGGCGTATATTGATAGAAGAAACAAAAAAAGAGAGATGAGATCTCTTTGGATCGTTAGATTGAATGCTGCAGTCAGAGAGTATGGGCTTAGTTATAGTAAATTTATAAACGGTTTAAAAAAAGCTAATATAGAGCTTAATAGAAAAATGCTTTCTGAAATGGCAATCAAGGATCCCCAATCATTTTCAAAGATTGTGGAATTAGTAAAAAAGAATCTCAATTAGTTTTTGTTTAAAAATGACGAAAGAGGAGTGGCTTTCAAAGCTTTTTCAGATAGAACACTATTTTGATACAATCAAAAACAGTTATCCAAAGTCGGATATAAGAGATATTTTTTTAGGTAAAAAAGGAGAATTAACATTATTGCTAAAAAAAATATCTGAAATTCCAGTTGAACATAGAAAAGAAGTAGGGTTAAAAGGGAATGAACTTAAGAAAATGATTGAGGAATTTGTGACTGAAGATTATGAGAATGTTTCTGAAGTATTAAATGAAATAGATATAACCCTTCCTTCAAAAAAAATTAATTTTTCTTTTAGGCATCCAATAACTATAACTTTATCAAAAATTATTGAAAGTTTTAAAAAATTAGGGTTTTCTTTAGAATGGGGACCTTTGGTTGAGGAAGATTTTTATAACTTTAAAGCTCTTAATTTTCCTGATCATCATCCTGCAAGAGATATGCAAGATACTTTTTATATTGATGGTTTGTTTGATTCTGAAGGTAAAAACTTAATTTTAAGAACTCATACTTCTCCTGTTCAAATAAGAACAATGCTTAAATATAAGCCACCTTTAAGAGTTATATCTCCTGGTAGAGTTTTTAGATCTGAAGCAGTTGATGCAACTCATTCTTTTGTGTTTAATCAGATTGAAGGTTTTTATGTTGATAGTAAAGTTAACATGTGTGATTTAAAATGGGCTCTTGAGAATTTTATAAAGGATTTGTTTGGAAATTCAGCAAAGATAAAATTTATGCCTTCCTATTTTCCATTTGTTGAACCGGGAGCTCAGGTAGAGGTTTCTTGTGTTTTTTGCAGTGGTAGAAACATAAATTGCAAAGTTTGTAAAGGAGTTGGTTGGTTAGAGATGCTTGGCGCAGGTATAATTCACCCAAATGTTCTTAAAAATTGCGGATATGATCCTTATCAATGGAGTGGTTTTGCTTTTGGTGCAGGTATAGAGAGATTTACTATGCTTCTTTTTGGTATAGATGATTTAAGAACCCTTTATGAAAATGACTTGAGAATTTTAAGACAGGTTGTATGAAGATAGTTTATTCTTGGTTATGTGAATATTTTGAATCAAAACCTGATATTGATTTCTTGGTTACAACTTTAAAAAAGCTAGGTTTTGGTGTTGAATCCATTCAAAAAATTGGTCCAGACTGTAGAGGAGTTGTAACTGCAAAAGTTTTAGAAGTGAAAAAACATCCCAATGCTGATAGATTGAAGGTTTGTAGAGTATCAACTGGTAGTGAAGAGTATGAAGTTGTATGTGGTGCAAGTAATGTTAAAGAAGGAATAATTGTTCCTTTTGCTACTGTTGGAGCAAAATTAAAAGATTCAATACTTAAGAAGGCAAAGATAAGAGGAATAGAATCTTGTGGTATGATATGTTCTGCAAGCGAGATAGGCATTGAAGATAACTCCGATGGAATAATGATACTTGATGAAAATTTACAACTTGGTGTTGATATTAATGATATTTTTAGTAGAGATTATATTTTTGATATTGAAATAACTCCAAACCTTTCTTATGCTCTTTCTCATTGGGGAATTGCTAGAGAACTTTCAATATTTGGAGGATTAAAGTTAAAAAATATACCAGTTGAAAATAATATCTCAATTACAAAATATTTAGATTTTTCTATTGAAATAAAAACGGCCGACTGTTATAGATATGCTGGAATTATTGTTAAAAATATAAAAAATAAAAATACCCCCTTTTTTATTTTTGATAGACTTAAGAAAATTGGAGTAAATCCTAAGGGAAATTTTCTGATAGATTTATCAAACTATGTCATGTTTGAATTAGGGCAACCTACTCATTTTTTTGATCTTTCTAAAATAGATTCAATAATCGTAAGGCAGGCTTTAGATGGAGAAAAGTTTATTGGACTTGATGGGAATATATATAAACTTTCAGAAGATATTATGGTTATTGCTGATAATAAAAAGGTTTTAGCTGTGGCTGGGATTATTGGTGGTATTGAGTCAGCTATTGATAATTCTACTTCGGATATTTTAATAGAGGTTGCTAATTTTAATCCTGTTTCTATTAGATCTTCAGCTAAGAAAATAAATATAAAAACAGATTCTTCTTATAGATTTGAGAGAACAGTTGATTATAACTTAATAGATTTAGCTATTAAAAGAATTATATTTCTAATAAAACAGACAAACCCTCAAGCGGAAATTTGTTTTTTTAAGGATATAAAAAATGTGATTCCGAAAGATTTTAATCTTGAGATTGATATAAGAAAAATTGAAGATATAATTGGTATTAAAGTTGATACTAAAATGATTTTCGATTTGTTAAAATCAATGGATAATAGTTTTGATGGTAAGTTTTTTAAAGTTCCTTCATATAGACATGATATTAAAAGTATTTGGGATATAAGCGAAGAGTATTTAAGATATATTGGCTACGATAGCATTGAAACAAAATCCTTTATGCAAACTTTTAAAAGTAAAGATGATGTTTTTTGGGAAATAAAAGATGAGTTTTCAAGACGATTGTCAGTTTTTGGTTTTAATGAATGTTATACTTATGATCTTGTTTCATTAAAAGATATTAAAGAAATTGGTTTTAATGTTAATGAATGTATAAAAATCTTAAACCCAATTTCAAGTGATTTTGAATATTTAAGGCCAAGTGGTCTTCCTTCAATGCTTAAAGTTTTAAGATATAATATTAATCGTGATATTAAATCTGTAAAAATTTATGAATTTGCAAATACTTTTATAAAGAATGATAATAAAATTGAAGAAAAAAGAAAGCTTTTTATTCTTATGTGGGGTTTTAATAATGAGTGGGAATGGTGGAAAGAGAAAAAAGTTTTAATTGATTTTTTTGATTTAAAGACTGTTATAGATTTTCTTTTTAACTATGAGGTTGAGTGGTTAGATAAAGGTTTCAATTTTGGAATAAATGGTGGAGTTATAGTTTTAAATGATAAAGAGATTGGTTGGGGAGGTGAAGTTAAAAAAAGTATTCTAAAAAATTTTGATATAAAAGTTGATAACGTTTTTTATGTTGAAATAGATATAGAACAACTTAGAGATAGTTTTGAATCAGATTTTTATAGTTTATTAAAAAAACCAAAGAAACCATCTCAATATCAATCTGGAATAAGAGATTTATCCATAATTATTGATAAAAAATATAAATTTAGTGAAATTAGAAAAGCTATTTTAGATGTAGAGGATATAGAAGAAATAAGATTGATAGATGTTTATGAAGATTCTAAATTAGGTAAAGATAAAAGAAGTTTTACTTTTAGATTCATTTTTTCATCTTATAATAAAACTTTTACTGATGAAGAGTTGAACAAAAAAATAGAAAAGATATTTTTAATTCTTAAAGAAAAATTTTATGCTTCACTTAGATGAAATTAAAAAGTAAATATTAAGATTTTTTAAATATTTTTATTTTGGATGACTGAAAGAAAAAACAATACATTTGTTAAAAAAATGGAGATTTGATGAGATGTTTTTTGTTGATTTATCACTTTATCAGAAAGAAAGGAAAATATTTAAAATACATCTTTTAAAGAGTGGAATTTTATTGAACGAGGAGGATATAGAAAAGGTGGCATTACTATCTGAAGGTTTTTGTGGTTTGAAAATTAAACAGGGTGGAGTATCTACATTCTATTCTTTATGTGGTAAACTTAATTCTGAAATTATTATATCCGAAATCACTAAAACAACTCCATTATCGGTAATAAAAAAATCAGATTTTGATTTTATAAGAAGCTGGGCTAATGAAAGGGCGCTTGTAAAAGTATGAAATACTTATTATTTTTAGTTTTA
>JAOAEH010000010.1 GCA_026416895.1 Elusimicrobiales bacterium | reverse complement strand
TAAAATTATTATGAATGTCCAGAAGATGGGAGTTCTCTCTCTGGTATTTTTCCAAATCTTTCTTCATATCTTCTTATATTTTCCATCAAAGCAAGTAAAAATCTTTTTGTATGTATAGGATTAGATATTATTCTTGCCCTAAGTTTAGCTTTTGGTTGGTTTGGTTGCATAAATAGAAAGTCGAATATAAATTCTGTTTCACTATGAGTAATACCTGCTAGGTTTGTATAAACTCCTTGAGCTGTTTGTTCATCTATTTGAATTTCTATTTGTAATTCTTGTTTTGTTTCCTTTTTTTCCATTTATCCTCCTAAGATTTTTTTATAATAATACTTTCTTTTTCAGGTATAACTTTTAATATAGTTTGTGATTGTGTATTTTTAATTATATTTTTTGCTTCTTCTATCATTGTGTCTATTTTTGTATCATCGTAGTCTGGATTAATATTTATCGGAATTAGATTTTGTATCTTATTCCTTATAGCAAATTTGGTTAATATTGTTAGTGAACTATGTCCTTTATGGTGTAGAGATATATAATCAGAAGAATCATAATATGCATCATGTATTAATACATCAAAACCTGTAGAAAATTTACCTAGTCTTTCATTGTAATCTTGAAATGCTGTTGTTTCTTCCCATATTTCACTATCAGGGGCAAATGCTATTTTGATGCCATTTATATTAAAAAAATATATTACTGTAGTTGTAGGATGGTTAGAATACATTGTTGAAATCTTTATGTTTTGAGATATTTCATAATTTTCTTCTTTAACTTCAAATAAATTTATTTTAGCTTTTGGTGTAGAGGGTATAGGGGAAAAAGAACTATATAGATTAGACTTTATTACGTCTTTCAATGATTTTTCAGTATCATTAGCCCCAACAATATTTATGTTGAATTCTGGATATAAAAATGGTTCAAAATGAGGTAAACCTATAGTATTATCAAGATGAAAATGTGTTAAAAATAACCATATTGTCTGATAGAATTTTTTGGTTGTAATAAGTTCTTTTCCTAGATTGTATAAACCGCTGCCTGCATCAAGAATAAATATATCATTTTGTGTTTCGATAGAAGCACATATAGTTTGTCTTCCATATTTAGAAGTGGCTTGTGGCAATTGTGAACCAAGCCCTCTTATTCCATATAATGTTATTCTTATTGAAGAGGGATCAAGATCAGATTTATTAAATGTTACATTTTGGACTTGTGATTTTTGAGGAGGTGGGGGAACTGACGTGGGTTTTTGAGAGCCTTGAAGTATTTCTTTAATTAATTTTGCAAAATTTTCAACATTATATGGCTTAGTTATAAAATATTCTGCACCAAGCATTAAGGCTTTTTGTTTTTCTTTTTCATATGATTTTCCTGATAGTATTATTACTTTTATATTTTTTAACTCTGGATTTGTTTTAATTCTTTTGCATATTTCCATTCCATCTATTCCTGGCATCATTATATCAGTTATAACTAGTTTTGGTTTAAGTTTTGTGATAGTATCGATAGCTTTTAGAGAATCATCTATAAGCAAAACCTTCCAGCCTTCATCAGATAAAAGATCTTTAGTAAGTTCACCTGCTAATGGATCATCATCTATAATTATTATGTCTGCTTGTATTTCTTCGTTCGTCATAAAACCTCAAAATATAAAAATGCTTTGTATAATATATTATAGAATTTAAATTAAGGTAATTTTAAATATTTTTTACAAATTATGATACGTATAATAGCAGGTTCCAGGAAAAATAGGAGAGTGTTATCGTTACCAATGGATCATCATGTTAAACCAATATCAGTGAGAATGAGAAAATCTTTGTTTGATATAATAAGACCGCATATTACTGCTTCTATATTTTTAGATCTTTATGCTGGTATAGGTTTGGTTGGTCTTGAGGCTTTATCAAGAGGTGCAGGAAAGGTTGTTTTTGTTGATAATGACAATCAATGTATTAAAACTATAAAAAGAAATTTAAAACATCTTAATTTTGAGGACAAAGCTATTGTTATCAAGTCAGACATTTTAAAAGGTTTATCTTTTTTAAAAATGTATTCACAAGAAGGTTATGATATAATTTTTATTGGTCCACCATATCGTGATGAAAATAATAATCCTCTTTATTATTGTGAAAGGACAGTTGAGAATATTTTAGAAGCTGATCTTCTTTCTGAATATGGCATTATAATTGTACAACATCACAAAAAAGAGTTTTTTAATCTTGATAAAAATCTTTTTAGATATAGAACAGAAAAATATGGTGATACTGTTATAGATTTCATTAAACAAAGGAAATGAAAGAATTGTTTGAAATAAATTATTCAAAGATAAATGCTTATAATTTTTGCCATTATCTTTATAAATTTATTTATTTAGATGGAAATTACGTTAAACATAATTGGAAAACATCTCTTGGGATTTCTATACATAAATGTCTTGTGGATTATGCAAATAAAAAATTGGAATTAAAAGGTCTTTTAGAAAGTTTTGAGGAAAATTGGAATAACTCTGGATTTGATACTCCTCAACAAATGATGGAATGTTATGAAATTGGCGTTGAACTTATAAAAAAATTTTATGAATTTGAGAAGAAAAATCCTTCTAACATATTTTCAGTTGATGATTTTTTTGAAGTTTTTTTAGATGATGAAATTGTTTTAAAAGGAACTGTTGACAGAGTTGATATACTTGATGATGATAGTTTGGAGGTAATTGATTATAAACTTGCAATTGAAGAAAAAAACTGTATTCCTCATAGAAATGAACTTCAGCTTATGATATATGCTTTTGGGATTTCTAAAAAGTATCTAAAAAAAGTATCCTATATTACCTATTATTATATAACAGGACCTAAGAAACAGAGGATGGAATATAATGAAGATTTTTCTCTTATTGATAATTTAAAAGATATGGCTATTAAGATGAGAAATATGGAGTTTTATAAGAGAGGAAAATGTGAAATATGTTTAGCGAAGGAATTTTGTAGGTACAGAGAGGTTAAAAATGGAGATATTTAATAATGAATTTCTGCAAGGTTTAATAAATGAAGAGTTTGCTGATTATTATATATACAAATATGAAGCAGAACATTTTTATAATAAGATTTTAAATGGTAAGGAAATTTCTAATGTTTTTTTAGAATTTTCAAAAGATGAAATTAGACATATAGAAAGAATAAACAAAATCTTTAAAACAGAAATACATCCTGTTAAAAGAATAATTCCAAAGATAAAAAATCTAAGAGAGACTTTAAAAATGCATATAGTTAGAGAAGGAAAAGCAATTAAGATATATAAAGCAATAAAGGAATTATTATTGGTTTATGATAATTTAGATGTAGATATTCTTGATGAGATAATATCTGAAGAAGAGAAACATTATAATTTGGTAAAAAAATATCTTTTATTGATAAAATAAAGTATGCATTTAGTTATAGTTAGGCATGGTGATGCTTTACCAAAATCTGAAGATAGTAGTGATTTTTTAAGACACCTTTCTGAAGAGGGTAAAGTTAAAGTAAAAAAAGCTGCAGAAAGTTTAAAATTATCAGGTTTTAAATTTGATTTTATATTATCTAGTCCTCTTGTGAGGGCATTAGAAACTGCAGAGATTTTTTCTTTTATTATGGATATATCTCTTGAAAGGCTAATTATTTCTGAAAAGCTAAGAGGAGAGGTTTGTGTTAGAGATGCATATGAGTTTTTATCTTTATATCTAGAAAATAATGTAATTGTAGTTTCACATATGCCTTTAGTGTCAAATTTAACTTATGAATTAGTTAAAAAAAATATATATTTTAATACTGCTTCGTATCTACATTTAATAAAGACAGGAGATAAGTTTGATATTTTTTCCAAATATAATCTTTAGTTTATTTTTAATATTTTTAACTATTCTGCCATTATATTCTTTTGAGATAAAGGTAAAAATATTTTCTTCTAAACTATTGAAAGAATTTAAAATATATTCAAAGTGTTTAAAGATAAAGAATGAAGTTATAAATAATGATAAAGTTAATGTTTTTATTCGTGGTAAAAAAATTGTAATTATAACAAATAATAAACTTTATGAGGATGATGTTTTTGAAATAGAACCGTGTAACGAAATTTTTGAAGTTAGTATAAAGAAAGAAAAAAGAATTTATAAGGGAAAACTAATTCTTTATTTAAAAAACAATATTATTATTCCTATAAATGTTATTGAATTTAATGATTATATACTTTCTGTAGTTGAATATGAAACTCGAGTTATGAAAAATATTGAAGCAATAAAGGCAAATGCAGTGGCGGCAAGAAGTTATGTACTTGCTTCATATGAACAAAGGCATAAAGGGGATGGATATCATTTCTGTGATTTAACTCACTGTCAGTTATACAAAGGGTTTGAAAATATTAGAGAAGTTGTAAGAAAAGCTGTTGATAATACGAAAGGATATGTTATTTTGTACAATGGTAAACCAGCATGGAGTATGTATCACAGTGTATGTGGTGGTAAGACTGAGGATGCTTTAGATGTTTGGGGATATGATAGTATGCCATATCTTAGCTCAATAGATGATAAAGTTTCTAATTTAACACTGTGTAGTTTTGGTTGGGGATATAGGTGGAAAACAAAAATGTCTAAAAATAAAATTGAAGATGCTTTTTTAAAAAGCGGTTTGATAGAAAAAAAAGAAAAAGTTTACTATATGTATGTAAGTAGTCGTAGTAAAAGTGGTAGAGTTAAATTTTTGACGATCAGGACAAATAAAAGAATCTTAGATATTAGAGGTATTGATTTTTATCATATTATTGGTAGAAAAATAAATTGGCTTGCAATTAAAAGTACTTTATTTGATGTGAAATATGATAAAAAATATTTTATTTTTGAAGGAAAGGGGTATGGACATGGTGTTGGTATGTGTCAGCATGGAGCTGATAAGATGGCTGAATTTGGGTATTTGTGGAAAGATATTATAAATCATTACTACAAAAATGTTAAAATAGTGAAAATTAACTAAATTTTTATATTTTTATTATAATCTAATTATGGATGTATGGCATGCATTTTTTTTAGGAATGCTTCAAGGCATCGGTGAATTTCTTCCAATATCATCTTCGGCACATCTGAGGCTATATTCTTATTTGGTTGGAATTGAATATCAGGGTTTGTTTTTTGATGTAATGCTTCATCTTGGTACACTTTTTGCTGTTTTTATATATTTTTGGAAAGATATTTTAGTTTTGATAAAAGGTTTTTTTTCAGAAGATAATGAAAGTAGGGAATTTATTCTTAGTATAATTATAGCGACGGTACCAGGTGTCATTTTTGGTTTATTGTTGGAGGATTATGCTGAAAGTGTTTTTAGACAGGTTTGGTTAGTGGCGTTTAGTCTTATATTTTTTTCATTTTTTATTATGTTTATAGATATGAAATATGGTAGGAATTATTGTTGTGAAAAAAAATTTAATTGGAGAGATGGTTTTTGGGCTGGTATTTTCCAATCTATTGCTATAATTCCAGGTGCATCAAGGTCTGGTATGAGTATATCAGGGCTTCTTTTTTTAGGTTATTCAAGAGAGAATGCTGCAAAGATATCATTTTTTATGTCTATGCCTATAATATTTGGAGCTGCTGTTTTTGAAATAAAAAATGCTGGAGGGGTTTCTTTGGATATACCATTAGTTGTGGGTTTTTTATCAAGTTTTATTTTTGGAATTTTATCTATAAAATTTCTTCTTTCTCTTTTGAAAAAGAGTAGTTTAAAAATTTTTGTTATTTATAGATTATTATTAGGAATGTTAGTTCTTATCAAATGGTTTTATGAAAGATGAGATAAAAATAAGTAAAAGGTTTGTAATAAATATTGTAATGAGTGTATTTGTTATAGTTTTTATATATTCTTTTATAAAATTAATTAGCCCTTTTTTGATATCTTTATTTTTAGGAGTTATTTTTACTGTGGTTTTTCAACCTATACATGTTTTTTTAAAAAGGTTAAATTTTGATCAAAATGTTGTAAGTTTTTTTAGCACTATTACTGTATTGATAATTTTTATAGTTCCTTTATCTTTGTTCGGCTGGTTACTTTTTAAAGAAGCTAAACTTATATATCCATCAATAGTAGAATATTATAATAATATAGATTTGAGCAAAATAAAAATTCCTTATTTTATTCCTATAACAGCAACTGATATAAAGGAAATAATTACAGCAAATATTGATCAAATTCAAAAAAGTATACTAAGATTTGGTGGTTTGTTTATAAAAAATATATTCTTTTTCTTTGTTAATCTGTCTATTATGTTTATATCAATGTTTTTCTTTTTTAGGGATGGAAAGAAAATTTTAAATTATTTGATTGATATTATTCCTTTTAGTAATGATAGTGTAGAAAAAGTTTTAAGGCAGTTTGAGATCTCAGTAAATTCAATAATTAGAGGCATTATTCTTACTGCATTTCTTCAAGGAATAATTGCAACTATTGGTTTTTATATTGCTGGTTTAGCATCTCCTGCTCTTTTAGGACTTTTTGTTATGATTTCAGCACTTATTCCATTTATTGGTACTGCTATTGTAACTATTCCGGTAATTATATATTGCTATTTTACTAAAACTTTTGCTGTTTTCTTATTTCTTTTAGTATGGGGCTTTTTTGTAGTTGGGTTGATTGATAATTTTATTAGGCCTATTTTAATTGGTAATTTTTCTAAAATGCCTATAGGTTTAGTATTTCTTGGAATAGTTGGAGGTGTTAGAACTTTTGGTCCTATTGGAATTTTTATTGGTCCTATATTTATAGCTGTATTTCTTACTGTTATTGATATATATTTAAAAGACAAAAAATCTTGAATTGATTTTGTTATAATAAAAACAAATAATCACTTTCAAAATACTAATAGTGAGTTGTTTAAATAAAATTATAAAATTTTAATGTAAGTATAAAAGGAGGAAGATGTGAAACATCATATTCTTAAAAAGAGTAATATTGACAGTTTTATAAAAGAACTTTCAAAAAAAATGAAAGTAGTTGCTCCAGTTAAAAAATGGCAGAATAATTTTGTTTTTGATGAAATTAATTCTGCTGAAGATATATCAACAGATGATTATATTCCAACTATACTTCCACCAAAAAAATATTTTATGCCGCAAAGAGAAGTAATTATGAATTTTTTTAAAAAAGGTAAAGAATTTGAAGAAGAAATTGTTGTTTCTAAAGAGAAGTTAGCCATTTTTGGTATTAGAACTTGTGATCTTGCAGGAATACAATGTCTTAATATAGTTTTTAATGATAAACCTATCGATATTCATTTCTTATCTAGGAAAGAAAATATTTTTATTATCGGTATTGAATGCTTGAAATATTGTGATGAATATGCTTCTTGTTGTTTTGTAAACTCACATCTTCCAAACGGTGGTTATGATCTTTTTATGACAGATATTGGAGATTCTTATTTTGTTTATATTAATACACAAGAAGGGGAAGAATTTGTAGAACATTTAAAACTTCCTAAGGCAATCAATCAAGATTTTCAAAAACTGGAAGAAGTTAGAGCAAAAAAAAGAGCTACTTTTAAAAATGAGGTAAATATTGATTCGAATGAAGTTTCAGAAATTTTTGAAAAGTCTTATAATTCCAAAATATGGGAAGAGGTTGGTGAAAAATGTGTTTCGTGTGGGAATTGTACAAATGTTTGTCCAACATGTTATTGTTTTGATATGGAAGATAAACTTGATTTTAACTTAAAAGAAGGTAAAAGAATAAGAAGTTGGGATTCTTGTCAGTTTGAAACTTTTGCAAAAGTAGCAGGTGGTGAAAATTTTAGGGAGGAGAGAGCGTTAAGACAGAGACATAGAGTTTATAGGAAATTTAAATTTTCATATGATAAATTTAATAGATTTTTCTGTACTGGTTGTGGTAGGTGTAGTAGAACATGTATGGCTAATATATTGCTTAAAGATATATTAGTTAAGATGAGTGAAGAAGTTAAATTTTAAAAATTAAGGAGAGAATATGAAAGCAGAATCATTACTAAAAGAAAAAGAGAAAGAAATGAAAAAAACTCCTTGGTCATACAGAAAAGGAAAAATAACTGATTCTAAGTTTATGACAAAAACTGAGAAATGGTTTGAAATAGAACTTGATGATGGAGAACTTGGGCATGAACCTGGTCAGTTTGTTCAAATAGAACTATTTGGAGTTGGTGAAGTTCCAATATCAATATGTTCATCTCCAACTAAAAAAGGAAGCTTTGAGCTTACAGTAAGAGCTGCCGGTAGAGTTACAAATGAAATTCATAAGTTAGAAAAAGGAGATAGAGTTTATATAAGGGGCCCTTTTGGAAGGCCTTTTCCAGTAAAACAGATGTTTGGAAATGATATTTTGTTTGTTGCTGGTGGACTTGGGATAGCACCCCTTAGGTCACTTATAAATTATGTTATGGATATGAGAAAAGATTTTGGAAAAGTAGATATATTGCTTGGTTGTAAAACTCCAAAGGATATGCTTTTTAAGGATGATATAGAAAGATGGTCAAAAAGAATGGATATAAATTTTGCATGC
>JAOAEH010000045.1 GCA_026416895.1 Elusimicrobiales bacterium | reverse complement strand
AGCATATGAAGAATCTGAGTTGAAAGGAGTTCCGCCTACATTTAAATATACGGATGGTAGAGGAGATTTAAAAGGTTTAAAATTCACAGTACAAGTTGCTGTTGAAGATTGTACTGGATGTGGAGCTTGTGTTTATAATTGTCCGGCTAAGGAAAAGGTTGATGGTAAAGAGACTGGTAAGAAAGCTATTAATATGCATCCTCAAATTCCTCTTAGGGAAACAGAAAGGGAAAATTGGGAGTTTTTCCTTAAGATTAAAGAAAAGGGTTCTCAAATATTAAATAGATTCACTGTTAAAGGTAGTCAGATGGTTAGACCTTTGTTTGAATTTTCAGGAGCATGTGCTGGATGTGGTGAAACTCCTTATGTTAAGCTTCTTACTCAACTATTTGGTGATCATGTTGCTATAGCTAATGCAACCGGATGTTCATCGATATATGGAGGAAATCTTCCAACTACTCCATATTGTAAGAGAGATGATGGGAGAGGACCGGTATGGTCTAATTCTTTATTTGAAGATAATGCTGAATTTGGCTTTGGAATGAAACTTAGTTATGATAAATTGTATGAATATGCTTGTGAATTATTGAAAGAATTAGAGGGTAAAGTTTATTCAAAACTTGTTACAGATATAATTTCCTCTAAACAAGATAGTTGGATTGAAATAGAAAAACAAAGAGGTAGAGTTTCCGAGTTAAAGAAGATACTTCAAAATATTAATGATGAGAAAGCAGCAAGACTTTTGGCAGTTACAGATTATTTAGTAAAAAAGTCGGTATGGATTGTTGGTGGAGATGGTTGGGCATATGATATAGGATATGGTGGACTAGATCATGTTCTTGCATCTGGAAGAAAGGTAAGGATTCTTGTTTTAGATACTGAAGTTTATTCTAATACAGGTGGACAGATGTCTAAAGCTACTCCACTTGGTGCGATAGCTCAATTTGCTGCAGGTGGCAAACCAATGCCTAAAAAGGATTTAGGAATGCTTGCAATGACTTATGGTAATATATATGTTGCTCAGGTAGCGATGGGAGCAAATATGCAACAAACAATAAATGCATTTAAGGAAGCAGAAGAATACGATGGGCCATCTCTAATAATTGCTTATTCACATTGTATTGCTCATGGAATTAATATGAATGAAGGCATGAATGAACAAAAAAAGGCAGTGGCTTGTGGAAGATGGATTTTATATAGGTTTAATCCAAACTTAAGGAAAGAGGGAAAAAATCCATTAATACTAGATAGCTCTACAAAGCCAACAATTTCATTAAGAGATTATCTTATGGGAGAGATAAGATTTAAATCATTATTTCAAACAAAACCAGAAATTGCTGAAAAACTTGCTAAACTTGCTGAGGAAGAATACAGGTGGAGACTCTCTGTTTATGAACAGCTTTCAAAAATGAACTGTGATGTATTTTCTAATAAGAATGTTAATGAGATGAGTGTAAAGTGATAAATTTTTTAAAATAGTTTATCATAACTTTTAGTGTGAGAGTAGCTTTATTCCTTCTGATACTATTTGGACTGATATAGTGAAAAGTATAAAAGCAGATATATTAGATATTATATGTTTTTTTGAATCATCTAATTTTTTTATAACTATACTAGAATATTTGTAAAAAACATATACACTTAAAGATGCAAGAAATATTCCAAAAATAACGCCTGCAGTTTTAAATATTTCTGATATATTTTTTATTTTCTCTATGTCCGGTCCTATACTTACTGCCACTGAAATACTACCAGGTCCTGAGGTAAGAGGTAAGGTCATAGGGTAAAATGCTTTATTTTCATCAATTTTTAAATCATTTTGTATATCTTTAACGGTTTCATTCTGATTTAACATTTTCCAAGCAGTGTTTAATAATAAAACTCCACCTGCTATTTTTATCGCTCCCACAGATATTCCGAATATTTTTAATATCCAAATACCTATAATTGAAGAAGTAAAAAGAAGAAAAAAAGAATATTTTGCTACAAGAAATGCTATTTTTTCTTGTTTTTTTTCATCAAGATGTGATGTTAATTTATTGAATACAGGCGACATAGCAGGTGGATTTAAAATTGGAAATAGAGCAAAGAAGCTGAAAAAAACAGCATCTGTAAAATCGTATATTTGCTTAGAAATCATTTTATTAATTTTTTGTATATTTCTTTTTCGTGAGATGTTATTGTTTGAGGAATATCTATTAGAGTTTTAATAAAAAGGTCACCTCTTGTACCATCAGGTTTATAAAGTCCTTTGTTTCTAACTCTAAGTTTTGTTCCTGTGTGTGTCATTGGTGGAATTTTTATTTTTAAGAGTCCTCCTTCTGGTGATGGTATTTCTATTTCATCGCCTAAAACTGCCTGTTGTGGTAAAATCTTAACGTCAGTGTATATATCGTACTCATCAGTTTGGAATTTGTTATCTCCAATTATATTTATTTTAAGATATAAATCTCCAACTTTATTTCCTGATTTAATTCCGTGTCCTTTTAATCTTATTGTAGATCCATTTTTTATTCCTTTTGGTATCTTTACATCAATCTCTTTTGTTGTATTACCTATTCGCAAAGTTAATTTTTTAACTGAAGGGTTTAATACATCATAAATAGTGAGGTTAAGTTCCGAATTGACATCTAATTTATTTTTTGTAGCATAGCTTTCAAAAATATCAATATCCTCAAATATATTTCTAAATGAAGATGTCCTACCGCTTGAAAAAAAACCAAAATCACCAAATAAAGTTTTAAAAAAATCACTAAATCCTTCAAAGTTCGAAAAATCTCCTGAGGTATAAAATCTGAAATTTTCTTTTGAGAAATTTGGTGGTGGCTCAAAATTTTGGCCATGTTGCCAATTTGAACCTAAGCTGTCATATAATTTTCTTTTTTGTGGGTCTGATAAAACTTCGTATGCTTCATTTATTTCTTTAAATTTTGCTTCTGCCTCTTTATTTCCTGGATTTTTATCAGGATGATATTTCATTGCAAGTTTTCTAAATGCAGACTTTATCTCTTCTTGAGTTGCATTTCTTGATATACCAAGTATTTGATAATAGTCTTTATACTCTGGCATAAGATTTCACTTTGAATTATTTGTTTGTTTTTCCTTTTTTAAAATTATATAAAGAAGAATTGAATTAAATACTAAAAGATATAATAAAAGTATTCTATCAACTATTCTTTCTGAAATATTTTTAGATAACAATGGTATAGTTTTAGATAAAATTATTATGATAATAACATTGTAAGCAAAAATTTTTATAAACTTATTTACTTGCATATAGTATGCTAAGATCTTGAAATATTATAGTATATCCTATGTGATTATTGTTTTCATCTTTAAGCTGCATTGAACTATATCCTATGTTAAGATAAAAATTTGACTGTTTTATTTTAACTTCTGCTCTTCTAATTGTTCTTGAGTTTTTTATCATATCATCAATAACATCTATAAGTCCTTCTAAATTTTTAAATGATTCTTTGTATGAAGTATTTTCAAGGCTATATGAAATGTGAAGTATTTTTTTTGCCATTGGGTTAGCATATAATATTGTTCCATCTTTTAAAAAACTTATTATTCCACTTGTTAGACTATCAAGTATGTATTTATATATTTCCATAAATTATATTTTATTTAATTTTTTATAACTTTTGGAATAAATTTTATAATTAAGTTTGTAGAATTTTTTACTGAATTATAAGACGAGTGTGATGATGGGATAGCAATTATTATTTTTTCATCCTCTAAAGGTTTAATAGGTTTATCGTAATAAAGATTATCAATAAATAATTCTTGGTTTGTATAAGCGTCTATTAGATGTATTTGTCCAAATATAAATGTTACTGTTTTTTGAGTTTTATTAGTTATTAAAGCTTCAATTTTTACAACACCTTTATTTTTATTTTCTATAACTTCTTTAGAAATAAATTTTATTTGAAATTCTTCATTTGGATGTATTTTTAATAATTTTTTTTCAAGAGTTGTAATTTTCTTTTCTAAGACTTCAATTTTCTTTTCCAAAGATTGAATCTTTTTTTCTAACAAATATTCTTTTTTTAACTCTTTTTTTGTATCTTTTTTAATCTCACAAAAAAGCAATGAGTTTATAAAAATAATTGTAAAAAATATTATTTTCATATCTCTATTTTACAATTTTTTATAAAATGAATTTATGGAATCTCTATTCCATAATATTATTAGAGTTTTTTCATATCCAAATTATAGATATTATTTTTGTGGACAAACTTTGTCTTTAATAGGTAGTTGGATGCATTCCACTGCAA
>JAOAEH010000034.1 GCA_026416895.1 Elusimicrobiales bacterium | reverse complement strand
AGAAATTAAAGTTGAATATGAAAGAGAAGGGAAAAGATATAGTGTTAATTTAAAAACAAGAAAAGATCCAACATCAGATAGGGGTATAATTGGTATAGTGCCACAAACTGATTATGAAAAAGTTGGTTTTTTTACCGCGGCAAAGATGTCATATGAACAGATAGTATATTGGACTTCTATTACTATTAAGACTTTAGCAAAAACTATATCTAGAAAAGAAAAGCCAGATGTTGCTGGTCCATTAGGTATAATCCAAATAGTTTCAAAAGCAGCTCATTCTGAATTTGCAGATTTTATGTTTCTTGTTGGTCTTATATCTATAGCAGTTGGTTTTTTTAATTTGTTACCTTTACCTCTTCTTGATGGAGGACATTTTATAATGTATTTATTTGAAGGTGTATTCAGAAGAAAAATAACTCCCACTATAATGAAATATGTAAGTTCTTTAGGAATTCTAATTCTTGTTAGTATCTTAATATTCGCCACTTATTCAGACATAATGAGAATATATAATTCGTATAAGGCAAAGGTACAATCTAATGAAGACAAAAAATAAAATCGATATTAAGAGAAGAAAGACTAGAACGGTAAGAGTTGGTAAATTTTTTATTGGTTCTAAATATCCGATTCTTGTTCAATCTATGACTAATACTGCTACAAAAGATATAACTTCCACTTTAAAACAAATTAAACAACTTGAAGATTATGGATGTCAAGCAGTCAGAGTAAGTGTTAGGGATAAAGAAGATGCTTTAGCTATTTCAAAAATAAAACCTGTAATTAGTATTCCTCTTATAGCAGATATACATTTCGATGTAAACCTTGCTTTTGAGTCAATAAAAAATGGAGCAGATAAAATAAGAATTAATCCTGGTAATATAGGAGATAAAAAAAAACTTATTGATGTTATTAAATTTGCAAAAGATAAAGGTGTTTCAATAAGAATAGGAGTTAATGCTGGTTCAATTAGAGTGATAAGAGAAAATAAGGTTAACTTTTTAAAATGGACGGTTAAACAATGGGCTGATGAGATGGTAAAAGAAGCTATAGAATATGTGGATTTTTTTGAAAAGTTTGGTTTTAAAGATATAATTGTTTCTCTAAAGGCTGATGATGTAGAGAGAACTGTATTAGCAAATAAAATTTTTGCTAAAAAAACTGATATCCCCCTTCATATAGGAATAACTGAAGCTGGTCCTTTAATCAGTGGTTTGATTAAGTCTACTGTTTTTATATACAAAATGCTTTCTTATGGTATAGGTGATACCATTAGAGTATCTCTTACAGATGAACCTTATAAAGAAGTTGTAGCAGGTTTTGAAATTTTAAAAACTCTTGGTTTTGTTGAATATGGTCCTACAATTATTTCTTGTCCTACTTGTGGAAGATGTGAAATTGATTTAATAGAGTTAGTTAAGAAAGTAGAAGAGAAAATATATTCAAATCCAATTTTAAGAAAAAAAGCTGAAGGTAAAAAGATAGCTATAATGGGCTGTATTGTAAATGGTCCTGGAGAGGCAAAATATGCAGATTTTGGAATTTGTGGTGGAAAGGGAAAGGGTGTATGGATTGAAAATGGAAAATGTATTAAAGTTATTAAAGAGTCTGAATGGTTAAATGAAATAATAAGGAAAATAATGTCGTTTTGAGGAGGAATTAATGCGAAGAACTCGCTATTTTTTAAATACTTTGAGAGAAACTCCAGCAGATGCTGATAATATATCAGCGAAGTTAATGATAAAGTCCTCAATGATAAGAAAACTTGTAAGTGGTATATATGAATGGCTTCCATTAGGGTTTAGAGTTTTAAAAAAGGTAGAAAATATTATAAGAGAAGAAATGGATAAAATTGGTGGAATCGAGGTTTGGCTACCAGTAATACAACCTAAAGAACTATGGACAAGAACTGGGAGATGGGATATTTATGGAAAAGAATTATTGAGAATTAAAGATAGAAAAGAAAATGAATATTGTTTTGCTCCAACTGCAGAAGAGGTAATAACTGATTTGGTTAGAAAAGAAATTACTTCATATAGAGAACTTCCTTTACTTCTTTATCAGTTTGGCTTAAAATTTAGAGATGAAATTCGCCCAAGATTTGGAGTGATGAGAGCAAGAGAATTTTATATGAAGGATGCTTATTCTTTTCATACTGATGAAAAGGATTGTATTGAGTGGTATTATAAACTTTATGATTGTTATTCAAAGATATTTAAAAGATGTGGTTTAAATTTTAAAGCTGTTGAAGCTTCTACAGGTGCAATAGGTGGTAATTATTCTCATGAGTTTATGGTTTTAGCATCAACGGGCGAAGCAGAGATTGTTTATTGTGAATGTGGATATGCAGCAAATATAGAGAGAGCTGAAGTAAAAGAAATTTCTTTTGAAAGAAAAGAAGAAGAAAAACCTCTTGAATATATTTATACTCCGGATTTATATACAGTTGATGACGTTTCAAAACTTACTGGTATTTCTTCTGATAAATTTATAAAAACAATGTTTTATAAATCTGAGGATAAAATTATACTTGCTCTTGTAAGAGGTGATCATGAAGTAAATGAGGATAAAATTGTAAGATTATTTAATTTACAATCAATTGAAAAAATTACTAATGAAGATTATTCTAAAATAGTTGGAGGGAAAGTTGGTTTTGCTGGTCCAGTAGGTATAAGAGATATTGCTTTGAAAAATGGTAGAAAAATTGATTATATTATTGCTGATAATTATTTAAAAGGTGTTATAAATGGAGTATCTGGAGCAAATAAGGATGATTTTCATCTTAAAAATATTAACTATCCTAGAGATTGGAATCCTGATATTTGGGGTGATATAAAAATTGCAGATAAGGATGATAGATGTCCAAAATGTGGAGGTGTTTTTATGTTTACAAGAGGGATAGAAGTTGGCCAAATTTTTAAATTAGGAACTAAATATTCTTCAAAATTAGAGTGTTATTATCTTGATAAAGAACAAAACAAAAAACCTATGGAAATGGGATGTTATGGTATAGGAGTTTCTAGAACTGTTGCTGCTGCTATTGAACAAAATAATGATGAGAAGGGAATTATTTGGCATCCCCAAATAGCTCCATTTCATGTATATTTAATAAATGTTGAGAATGATTATGAAGTTTTTAATACATCATATGATTTGTATAGTAAAATATTAAATGCTGGTATAGAAGTTTTGTGGGATGATAGAGAAGAAAGGGTTGGAGTTAAATTTAATGATTGTGATTTAATAGGTATTCCTTGGAGAATTGTGATAAGTAAAAAAACTCTTCTAAACGGAGAGTTTGAGGTTAAGAAAAGAAATGAAAATAAAACTTATAGAATAAAAATTGAAAATTTTCATCTTTTGGTTGATGAGATAAAATTGGCATTAAAATAATTTTGGAGGAATTTATTTATGAAAATAGGACTTTTTCAATTTAGAGCTAAATGGGAAGATAAGAAAACTAATAAATCTAGAATAACAAAATTACTTGAGTCATCAGATATAAGAGGTATAGATTGGATTATATTTTGTGAGATGACGCTTTCTGGATATACTAATAATTTAAAAGTCTCAACGCTTAATGAGGATGATATTAATTTTTTTATTAATATTTCTAAAAAATATCACGTTAATGTTTCTTTTGGTGGGGTTGAAAATAAATACAATAGATTTATAACTTTAGATAGAAGTGGGAGAAGAATAGCTCAATATTCTAAAATAAATCTTTTTCATATAGCAAAAGAAGATAAATATTATCGTAGAGGTAAAGAGTTAATAGTTTTTGATATGGAAGGTTTTAAAGTTGCTCCATTTATATGTTTTGATTTAAGGTTTCCTATAAATTTTTGGAAGCTTTCTAATTGTGCTACTCTTTATGTTGTAATAGCTGCTTGGCCTTATGTTAGAATATCTCATTGGATAAATTTATTGTGTGCAAGAGCTATTGAAAATCAGGCTTATGTAATAGGAGTAAATTCAATAGGTGAAGATCTTAATGGTAATGAATATAGAGGGTATTCTCTTTGTTATTCACCTTTAGGTGAGATGATCTTAGATTTTCAATCAAGGGAGGGAATAGGTATAGTAGACATAAATCCAGAATTAGTTTATGAAATTAGAAATAATTTTCCCCTCAAAAAATAGATATGATTTATAAAATAGATGTTTATAGATTATAAGGGATAATAATCTTTTTTGAAATCTTTTAAGCATAAACTATTCTTGCCATAACAATTTATTTCTATTGTCATTTAAAAATGAAATTTTTGTTTTATCAAATTCATTTTTTATTATATGTTGTAAGTATATCAAAAAAGTATTTTTTTAACATTTATTTAATCCTGTTATCTTTACCTTACATAACTCTCGTTTTAGCATATTTAACAGTTGTGTCTCGTTAAATTTATCTAAAAGATTTATTTTCAGAAAAAATATTTTATCTGGTTGCAATCTTGTGTTTTTTATATTATTTTTGTATTATATAAATATATAAGTTCCTTTTTAATTAACAAGTGGCTTTCAAAAGCCACTTTTTTATTATAAGGAAAGTTTTATGAAAGTTGAAGAAATAGAAAAAAAACTTGAATTGTTATTTGAAAACACTGATTATGAAATAGTAGATGTTAAAATTATTAGGGGTAAAAATTTAATTTTACAAGTTTTTATAGATAGAAATAATGGCAAAATTACTCTTAAAGATTGTGAAATTTGGTCTGAAAAAATTGGTGCCTTTATTGATATGAACTCTGTAATAGCTGGTGCTTATACTTTAGAGGTTTCTTCTCCTGGTGTTGATAGGATTATAAAAAAACCAAAAGATTTTGAGAAATTTAAAGGGAAAGATGTCAAAATTGTTCTTAAAAAACCAGTTGAAGGAATAAGAATATATTACTCTAAAATAGTTGGTTTTAAAGATAATAGAGCAATTTTTGAAAATTTGGAGTTTAGTATGGATGATATAGAAGAAATAAGATTAAATCCTAGTGATGATGAAATACTTAAAGATTTGAAAAATTAAATTATTTAATAAAAGGAGTTTTTATGGATAAAGTATTTAGGAAAAGCGAGTTTATGGCAATAATAGAGCAGCTTGAGAGAGATAAAAATATAAAAAAAGAAGAGATATTTAAAACCATATCTGACTCAATTGTAACTGCCTTAAGAAAGTATTATGGAAAAATAGTTCAGATAGAAGCCGAAGTTAATCCAGATACAGCTGAAATGAAAGCATATTTTATAAAGGATGTAGTAGATGATGTTGCTGTGGAAGAACTTGAGATTAAACTTGAAGAAGCTAAAAAATATAATCCGGATGCAAAAATTGGAGATAAAATTAAAATACCTGTAGATATTGAAGATTTTTCAAGAATAGCGTCCCAAATAGCAAAACAAACTCTGCTTCAAAAAATAAGGGTTTCTGAAAGGGAAAAAATTTATGCTGAATTTTCTCCACGAGTTGGTGAAATTGTAAGCGGTCTTGTAACCCACATAAACAATCGTGATATTTTAGTAAATTTAGGTAAAGCTGAAGCTATTTTACCTTATACTGAGCAAATAAAAAGAGAAAAATATTCAGTTAATGATAGAATTAAAGCTATAATTCAAAGAGTTGAAAAAAATAAAACTCCTCAGATAATTCTTTCTAGAGCTTCTATTGAATTTTTGAAAGCTATACTGCAAAATGAAATACCTGAAATTTATGATGGTATAGTAGAAATAGTAAACATGGTGAGAGAACCAGGAGTTAGATCTAAAATAATAGTTAAAAGTAATTCTTCTAAAATAGATCCTGTTGGTGCTTGTGTTGGAGTTAAAGGATCTAGAATTAAGGCTATAATGGCTGAAATTTCTAATGAAAAAATAGATCTTATACCATATTCTGAAGATATAGTTCAGATAATTGCAAAAGCTTTTTCTCCCTCTAAAGTCAGTTCTGTTTCAATAGATAAGGCCAACAGGAGAGCAATTGTAGTAGTTCCAGATGATCAGGTTGAGCTTGCTTTAGGAAAAGATAATATCAATAAAATACTTGTAGAAAAATTAACTAACTATTCGTTTGAAGTTAAATCTGAATCTCAGAAAGAAAAAGAAACTATCGAAAATTTTAGGAATCAAGTAAAAAAGTTAATGGAAATAGAAGGTATAACTCAAAGGATAGCAGAAACTCTTGTTAAAGTTGGTTATAATTCTGCTCAAAAAATAGCTTCTTTGAAAATTGAAGAGCTTTCAAGTTTATCTGGAATAGGAGAAAAAACTGCTCAAAAAATTTTAGATGCTGCAAAAAAATATATTTCTGATATTAATAAAACTGAAAACAAATAATTTATAGTTTTGAGTAAATTAAAAAGGAGTTTAGATGAATAATGAAGATAATAAAATTAGAAAAAAATCTATAGATGAAATAAAAGGCAAAAAGAAAATAACCAAAGCCGAAATAGATAAAAATAAGGCAAAAGCTTTTCTTGAAAAATTAAAAGCAAAAAAGCAAAGTTTAGCTCAAACTTCGCAAAGTCAAAGCTTAGATGTAAAGGAAACAGCTTCTCAAACTTATGAAAAAACACAAGAGATTAGTGAAAAAATTTATCCTAAAAAAGCAAAAATAGAAGAAGAAAAATTGGAGAAAGAGACTTTGCCAAAAACTTCTCCGCAAACTCCTCAAGCAGATAAATTGGATAAAATTACAAATATTTCTAAAAATAATATTGAAGAAGATGGTTTTATAACTTATGAAATTAAAGATCAACAAAAAACTACAAAACCAAAAACACTTCAGGAAATTAAAAAAAAGGATATAAAACAAGAAAAAAATTTATCACAAACTCCAATAAAACAAAAAGAAGATTCAACTTCTACTTTATCTGTATCTAAAGAAAATATTTCAAAAATAGAAAAAAAAGAAGGAATAGAATATAAAAAACTGAAGGTTTCAACATCACTTACTGTAAGAGATTTAGCAGAGAAATTAGGAATATCTGCTGTAGAACTTATAAAAAAGTTAATGAGTTATGGAATATTTGCTTCAATAACTCAAAAGTTAGATGAAGATGTTGCTGCTCTAATTAGTTTGGAATATGGTTATGAACTTGAATTTGTACCTATGTTTAGTGACACTACAATTGGTGAAGAAGAAGAAAAAGATGATCCAGCTAAACTTAAACCTCGTCCTCCTGTAATTACAATAATGGGACATGTTGATCACGGAAAAACTACTTTACTTGATGCTTTGAGACAATCTAATGTGGTTGATACGGAGGCTGGTCAAATAACTCAACACATTGGTGCTTATATGGTTAGAACACCAAAAGGTAATATCACTGTGCTTGACACCCCAGGGCATGAAGCTTTTACAGCAATGAGAGCACAAGGAGTTAAGATAACAGATATAGTAGTACTTGTGGTTTCAGCTGTTGATGGAGTTATGCCACAAACAATAGAAGCTATTAATCATGCTAAAGCTGCAAATGTACCGATTATCGTAGCAATAAATAAAATAGATTTGCCTCAAGCAAATCCAAATCAGATTAAACAACAATTGTCTTCTTATGATTTAATTCCTGAAGAATGGGGTGGTAAGGTTCCAATGGTAGAAATTTCTGCAAAGAAAAAAATAAATGTAGATAAGCTTTTAGATATAATTCTACTTCAAGCTGAAATAATGGAATTAAAAGCTAATTATGATGCAAAAGGAACAGCAGTAGTTGTTGAGGCAAAAAAAGATTCTAGGCGAGGAGTAATTGCTACGGTAATTGCAACCAGAGGTAAGATTAAAATAGGAGATAGTTTTGTTGTAGGTACTGATTTTGGTAAGGTTAGAGCACTTATAAATGATAGAGGAGAAAGACTTTCAGAAATAACTCCTGGCATTCCGGCTGAGATATTAGGAATAAATGAAGAAATCCCCGTGCCTGGTGATATATTAAAAGTGGTTGAATCTGAAAAAATTGCAAGACAGATTGCTCAGGAAAGGAAACAATTAAGAAAAGATAACATATTACATCAGAAAAATATTTCATTGCTTTCACTAAAATCTCAGTTAGATCAAAAAATAATAAAAAAACTAAATATTATAATAAAGACTGATGTTTATGGTTCGCTTCAAGCAATACGAGATAGTTTAGAAAAATTTTCAAACAATGAGGTTGCTATACATATACTTCATACAGGTATAGGTGATGTGACTGAATCTGATGTTCTACTTGCTAAAGCATCAAATGCTATAATATTTGGATTTAACATTAAAGCATCTGAAGATATAAAAGAAAAAGCTAAAACTCTTGGTGTTGAAATTAGGATCTATAAAATAATATATGAACTTTTTGACGAAATGAAAGCTGCAATAAATGGAATGCTTGAGCCTGAGATAGTTGATGTAGTAATAGGAAAGGCTGAAATAAAACAAATATTTGATTTATCTGTTGGGAGAGTATGTGGATGTATAGTTGTTGAAGGAAAAATTACTAGAAGTTCTAATGTTAAAATTATTAGAGGTGGTAATGTGGTTGGAGAAGGGAAGATTGTTGGGCTTAAAAGGTTTAAAGATGATGTGAAGGATGTTGAAAAAGGATATGAATGTGGTATTATGGTTGATGGTTTTAAAAATTTTGAAGTAGGTGATATTATAGAAGCTTATATTAAGGAAGAAAGGATAAGGAGAATAGATGAATTTCAAAGAGGATAAATTAAAATCTGCTTTTCTTCAAGAGATAAATTCAATACTCTTAAAAAGACAGGATTTAAAAGAAATTGCTTTAATAACAGTTACAGATGTTGAAGTAATAGATGATGGGAGAAGAATTGAAATATATTATTCTTTTTTTGGCGATTTTGATGAACAAAAGGTAGAAGAGATAAATGCTTATTTAGAAGAACTTATACCACAAATAAAATCTATAATTAGAAAAAGGGTTAAAACCAGATTTGTTCCAAATATTCAATTTAAATATGATAATACGCCAGTTAGAGCAAGTAAGATAGAAGAAATTTTCAAAAAAATTGAATTGGAGAAGAATAATGCTTCAGAAAATAAAGGAGATATTCAAACTAGCTAGTTTATTAGAAAATTCAAAAACTTTTTTTCTTACACTTCATAGTATGCCTGATGCAGATTCATGTGGGAGTATGCTTTGTTTTTATGAATTTTTGAAAAGAAAAAAAAAAGATGTTTATCTTTATTCTTGTGATAGATTGCCTGAAAACTTGTATGTTTTACCATATGTGGAAAATATAAAAAATAGTATAGAAAAAAAAGACTATGATGTAGCAATTTTTTTTGAATGTTCTACACCTCAAAGATCAGGAATTGATGTTGAAAAGTTCAAATTTAAAAATATTGTTAACATAGATCATCATAAAACAGCTCAAAATTATGGAGATATAAATATCATATATCCTTGTTATCCCTCCACTTCTGAAATAGTGTGGCATATTCTAAAAGCAATGAAGATTGATATAACTAAAACTATGGCTATTAACTTATATTGTGGTATTATAACTGATACTGGAAGATTTCAATATAACCAAACATTACCAGAAACTTTTTATGTTGCAGCAGAACTTATTAAACATAAGTTTGATTTTCAGAAATTGAATGAAAATTTTTTTTCTACAACCACATATAAAAATCTTAAATTGCTTGGTGTAGCATTATCTAATCTTAGAGTATATGATGGAATTGCAATTATGATTATAAAAGAAGGAGATTTTAAAAAATTTTCTGCTGATTTTTCTGATACAGAAAATATTATAAATTACCCTATGATGATACCGGATGTAAAAGTGACTATTTTTGTAAAAGAAGACTCAGAAAGATATAGTTTTACTTTTAGATCAAAGGATAATATTGATGTAGGTACTATTGCTTTAGAGTTTGGTGGAGGTGGACATAGAAATGCTAGTGGTTTTAAGATATCTAAAAATAAAGTTAAAGAACTTGAAAAGTTTATATATAAGGTAGAAAGATGTATAAGAAAACAAATAAAAAACAGTTAAGCAGTCAAATTGAAGGATTATTATTATTTGATAAACCACAAGGAATTACCTCTCATGATGTTGTTGATTTAATTAGAGAGAAGTTTAATTTGAAAAAGGTTGGACATACTGGTACTTTAGATCCTTTGGCTAGTGGGCTTTTAATAATACTTTTGGGTTCTTATACAT
Source organism: Elusimicrobiales bacterium (assembly GCA_026416895.1). Lineage (GTDB taxonomy): Bacteria > Elusimicrobiota > Elusimicrobia > Elusimicrobiales > UBA9959 > JANZZP01. The sequence continues at coordinate 6,210 of JAOAEH010000034.1, read as the reverse complement.
CAAAACAACAAAATTTTCAATCTCTTGATAAAGTATATGAAGGAAAGATAATTCTTGGAATTACAACTGATACTTGGGACATGGATGGAAAAATTTTAAGAAAACTGGATGACATTAACATATCTTTTTCTAGTATTAAATCTGTTATTTCATTATTTGATGGAACTATTGTTCAAAGAGTTCCTCCTTATTCTGCTGTAAAATATAGAGGTCAAAAATTATACAAACTTGCAAGAAAAAATGGAAAGATCCCTTTAATTAAAAGGACTGTAAGGATAAAATGGGTTAATTGGAATTATGAAAATGGTGTTATTAATTTTAAAATAAGATGTTCAAGTGGTACTTATATTAGATCATTAGCATATGAAATAGGAGAGATGCTTGGTTGTGGTGGTACAATTGGATATTTGAGAAGATTAGCTATAGGAGAATGGAGTGTTAGTAATGCAATTAATGTTGATGAGTTTAAAAAGATGAGTTTTGAAGAAGCTTTAAAGTTAATTATAAAATGAAAACCATAGTTTTGAGTATTGGAAGCTACGATGGAGTGCATTTAGGTCATCAAGCGATAATAAAAAAAGTAAAAGAGATTTCAAAAATTAAAAATATAAATTCAGCTATTTTTTTCTTTGAAATTCCTCCAAAATTTTATTTTAAAAATTATTTTGATAATATCCTTATAACACTTGCCTGTGAAAGAATTAACTTAATAAAAAAATATGAAATAGATCTAATAATACCAATTGATTTTAATAAAAGTATTTATTTAATGAGTTCAGAAGAATTTTTTGAAAAATTTATTTTTTCTAAATATATAGTTTCAGATGTTGTTGTTGGAAAAGATTTTGCAATTGGTTATAATAGAAGAGGAAATATTGAGTGGTTGAAAAATTTTTCAAAAAATAAAAATTTTGATGTTTCTATAATAGATTTTGTTAAATGGAATGATCATAAAGTTTCTTCTTCTTTGGTTAGGGATTTATTGAAAAAAGGAGATATTGAGCAGGCTAATGAACTTCTTGCTAGACCTTATACAATAGAAGGTATAGTGAAAAAAGGGGCAGGAATAGGTAAAAAATTAGGTTATCCGACTGCAAATTTAGAGGTAGATAAGAAAAAACTACTTCCACATGGAATTTTTGTTGTTAAAGTTTTAATAAAGGGGAAAGTTTTGGAAGGTATTGCAAATATAGGTAGAAAACCTACCTTTGGAACTTCTAATAATGATATTTTATGTGAGGTTCACATATTTGATTTTAATAATGATATATATAGTGAAAATATTTCTATTTTACTTCTTAAAAAAATAAGAGATGAAAAAAAATTTGATAATATTTTAGCTTTAAAACATCAAATAGAAAAAGATATTATTTATGCTAGAAAGTATTTTAAAGAGTTTAGTAAAAAATTTGTTAAAAATTGGTAAAATTTAGATATGAGGATGATAGTTAAAATTATTTTTGGTCTGATGTGGATAGTTTTTATAATTTTTAGCTTATATTTATTTAAAAAAACATTAGTTGATTTATCTGATGCAAGTGAATTATATGCAGTGTCCTTTTTTTATGCTATTGTAATAGTAGCATTAACTATTGCCTTTTTGCCTATAGTTATTCAATCAAAAGATAAATAAAATGTAAAAATTTTTATGTCTTTTTTTATCTAAATATAAAACTATTGTGTATTTCTCTGAATTTTTCTAGTGATATTTCATTTTTAAGTCTTACTTCTATGATATCTTTCCTTATTTTTATTTGTGGATTTTTAAGGTTTGATATTATTTGTTGATGTATTTCTTGTCTTTTTTCTATGTAATTTCCTATTATATAGATTTTTGTAGTTTTATTTTTTATTTTTTTAAAGTTTATAAATTTTATCTTTATATTTTTTTTATTTGGAGTTATTAGAGTAGGTTTTTCATTAATATGAAAGGTAGAACCAATATACAATTTTATTTTTTTTTCAGATGCGAGTTTTATAGCTTTTGTTTGTCTTACTTGACCGGCATATCTTATAATATTGTTAAGTTCATCATATGAAAGCACATCAATTTTTAAAGCATCTTCAATTATTGATGGATCTGAACTGTATATTCCCTTTACATCAGTATAAAGATAACATGGACATGAAAATAAACTTGCTATATATGTTGCTGTGTAATCACTTCCCCCTCTTCCCAGTGTCATAACATTTAGGTTTTTATCACATGCTATAAATCCTGGAACTAATAAAACATCATTTTTTTTAAAGTAATTGTATAGTTTCTGTTTATCTATTGAGATAATTTTTGCATCGTTTTCTTTTCCTTCTGCAATTATTGGTAGTTGATAATGATTTATAGCAATAGTTTTAATATTTTTTCTTTTTAAAGCATTTTCCATTAAGTATATACTTAAAAGTTCCCCAATTTGTAAAATATTTGGTGAAATTTGTTTTTTTAATATACTATTTGAAAGTTTTATTAGATCGTCTGTTATGTTAGCTGGAGCTGAAAGTATAACTATTAATTTTTTGTAAATAGTTAAGTGTTTTTTTATACGTGATGCTACATATATAAATTTATCAGAGTTTGATAGAGAACTCCCACCGAATTTTAACACTGATATTTTCATTAAAAATTAAACCATAGTTGCAGTTACTCTTATTACTTCTGCAAGTGTAGTTATTCCACTTCTTGCTTTGAGAATTCCATCCATAAGTAATGTTCTCATCTTTCCAGTTTGAATTGCAACTTTTTTAATAATATCAGTTGTAGAATGGTTTAAAACTTCTTTTCTTATTTCTTCATTCATAAGCATAAGTTCAAATATGCCAGTTCTTCCCATATATCCTGTATTTCTGCATTCTGAACATCCGTTTTCATTTGCTACTCTATATTCAGCATTTGGTTGAAGAAGTAATTCTTTTACTATTTTGGCTTCCAAAGGATCCATATTTTTCACAAATTCATTGACACTTGCTTCTGTTGGGGGAGCTGCTTTTCTAGCACATTTTTGGCATACTTTTCTAACAAGTCTCTGGGCCATTGCCCCTATCATTGATGATGCGATTAAAAAAGGTGGAATTCCCATTTCAAATAGCCTTTCAATAGTGCTTGGAGCATTTATAGTATGGATTGTAGTAAATAATAAATGTCCTGTTAAAGCTGCACGTAATGATATTTCTGCTGTTTCGTAATCTCTAATTTCTCCAATCATAATAACATCTGGATCTTGTCTTAAAATAGTCCTAAGACCTTCAGACCAAGTAAAGCCTTTTTTAAAATCTATTTGTGCTTGATTTATTCCTTCTAGTCTATATTCCACGGGATCTTCAAGAGTTATTATATTTATAGCTGGATTATTTATATTTTTTAGCATAGCATAGAGTGTAGTAGTTTTACCAGATCCTGTAGCTCCGGTAACAAAGAATATTCCATATGGATTTCTAATTATTTTTTTTATTATTGATAAAGTATCTGCTTCCATACCAAGTTGTTCTATATCAAGACCAAGTTGTCCTTTGTCTAAGACTCTTAAAACTAATTTTTCTCCATTTATCGTTGGAAAAGATGATACCCTTACTTGTATTGTTCTACCATTTATTATTTTTTGAAACCTTCCTTCTTCATTTCTATAAGTAGAAGGTGGTTCTGGGTCAAAACCTGCCAGCACTCTTATTCTTTGGATTAAAGGGATTTGTGAGTTTTTAGGAACATTCAAAACATCGTGTAGTATTCCATCAATTCTAAATCTTACTCTTAAATTTTGTCCTTGTCCTTCAATATGTACATCACTTGCTCTTTCTTTTATTGCAAATTCTAATATTATATCACTCACCTTTATTGCCAAATCTATTGCGGGAGATTTTAATTTAGCATTTATAATATTATTATAAGCTTCTTCTAAAGTGTTATATTTTAAGATGTCAAAAGAAGATTGTTGATTTGTTTGAGGCTGAGATATATTTTGTTGTGATTTAGGTGAGTCATCTTTTTGGCCCCAAAAAGGCATAAAGAACCTCCGTTAATATTCTATAGATAAAATTTTTAATTTTTTTTCTCCTTTTGGAAGTTTTATTGTTTTTTCATCACCAACTTTAAGTCCCAATATTCCTTGTGCTAGAGGTGAATTTGCTGAAATTTTTCCTTCTAAAGGATTGCTTTCTGCAACAGAGACTATTGTATATACTAATTCCTTATTTGTTTCTATATCTAATAACTTAACTTTTGCGCCTATTCTTATCTCATCTTTATTTACTTGAGAAGGATCTATTATTTTTGCATTTCTTATTAAGTTTTCTATTTCTGTTATTCTTTTGAAAATTAAGAGTTGTTTTTCTTTTGCATATTGATAACCTGCATTTTCACTTAAATCACCTTGTTGTCTAGCTTCATCTATTTCCTTATTTATTTCATCTCTTTCTTTATATAAATTTTGAAGTTCTTCTTTCAATTTTTTTAAACCTTCATAAGTAAGAACAACCTCTGACATTATTTTCCCCTTACTTTATAAACTTTGGCACCGGGAGGATTCGAACCTCCGACCTAGCGCTTATGAAACGCCCGCTCTAACCACCTGAGCTACGGTGCCTAACTTATATTATACAATTTTTGTTTTTACTTGTATTTTTTGATTATTCCATTTTTCATTCTGAGTTTAGTGTCTCTAATAGCCCTTAAAATTTTTTCTTCTGCTGATTTTCTTAATTCTTTCTCACTAAGTTTAATTCTTGCTATATTTTGTTTTATTGCCATTTTTGCCACAGCTACTGCTTCTTCAATATAAACTTCAGGTTCATCCATTGTAGGTATAATATAATCTTCTGATATTCCTTTTTTTTGAGCATATTTTGCTAATGCTTCAGCTGCTGCTATACACATTTCATCTGTTATAGTTTTTGCTCTAACATCTAAAGCTCCTCTAAATATACCGGGAAAGCCTAAAGAATTATTAACTTGGTTTGGAAAATCACTTCTGCCTGTAGCAACAATTCTTGCTCCAGCTTCTAATGCATCCCACGGCCACATTTCTGGTATTGGATTAGCAGTAACAAAAACGATAGCATCCTTGTTCATAGTAGCTATCCATTCTTTTTTAATTAGATCAGGTCCAGGAGTAGATGCTGCACTTAAAACATCAGCTCCAACTAAAGCTTCTTTTAAACCTCCTGTTATTTGTTTTTCATTAGTTATATTGCACATTTCCCACTTTTCTCTATGATTTTTAAGGTCTTCTCTGCCTTTGTGTAATATTCCTTTAGAATCTACGTATATCAAGTTTCCGGGTTTTGCACCATATTTTATGTAAAGCCAACCTATTCTTATATTTGCAGCTCCTGCTCCAAGTAATACTATTTTAACATCTGATATTTTTTTACCTACAATTTTTAATGCATTTATAAGTGCAGCAAGACATACAGTTGCAGTTCCTTGTTGATCATCATGCCAAACTGGAATACTCATTCTCTTTCTAAGTTCATCTAGTATATAGAAACATTTTGGTTGTTCAATATCTTCTAAATTAATTCCTCCGAAAGATGGTTCAAGATATGTGATTGTTTTAATTATTTCGTCAGCATCTGTTGTTTTTAAGCATATTGGTACAGCATCAACTCCTCCCAGATACTTAAAAAGCATTGCTTTTCCCTCCATTACAGGCATTCCAGCTTCAGGACCAATATTTCCAAGTCCCAAAATTCTTGTTCCATCAGTAACTACTGCTATAGTATTGCCTTTGTTTGTGTGTTCAAAAACTTTTTCAGGGTTTTTGTGTATATCTTTGCATGGAGCAGCTACTCCTGGTGTGTACCATATGGCAAAATCATCATAATTTCTGACGCATGCTTTTAGAGAAGTTTCTATTTTTCCTCCATAGAAAGGATGCATTTTTAAAGCATCCTCTTGTGGTTTATTTGCTTTCTTTATCAACTCTTCCTTACTATATTTTTTCATACTATTAATTTTCATTTATCCTCCTTTAAGGCAAAAAGGATTACTAATTTTGATTTTATTAAATTAATTTTTTTTTTACAATATTTCGAATCAAATCAAATATAATCTAACTATAATATGATACATTGCCTCAAAAATAACCTAACCGAAGTGTTGTATGGAAAACTGTCCTCTTTTAAGCATAAAATAAGCTTAAAGGAGGTATTATCATGGACAATTCTTTTAATTATTCGTTTCGTATGAAATACATTGAAAAACTCAAAACCCAATATCACAAA
>JAOAEH010000014.1 GCA_026416895.1 Elusimicrobiales bacterium | reverse complement strand
GAGAGATAAATGGAATATTTTCAATTCTATTAGCATATCTTATTAAACCTCCTATATATCTTTTTTCAAATATACAACAATCAAAACCAAACCTTTTAAGATAAAAACCACAAGCTATACCACTGGGTCCCCCTCCTATTATGCAAACTTTAAATTTCATTTATATAAATCCTCAACTATAAATGGAACTGCAAAACCATAAGATAAATTTCTAATTGTCGAAACATGATGTTCATAACAATATGCACAAGTTGTATCAATACCAAACCAAACTTCAAAATCATAAACAAAAGCGCTTCGTGCTGTAGTTTCACAACACAAATTAGCTACAAAACCAGAAATAAAGACTTTTTTTATTTTTTTTCTCTTTAAATAAAAAAGCAAACCAGTTTTATAGAAAGCATCATATCTTCTTTTAATAAAAATTTTTGATTTACCATCATATACTCTTTCATCAATAAAACTTAAAGGATTACTTTCAACTATTTTACCACGCCACCATTTAAGGAGCATATTTTGTTTAGTCTCTTCATCAATATGCCTCGTATAAATTATTGGAAGATTTCTAGACCCAAACAAATTTATAAGTATCTTAATTTTTTTTATAACAGGAGGAGATGATTCTAAATATGCATGAGAAGATGGTAAAGTAAAATATTTTTGTGCGTCAATAATTAATAATGCAGAATCTGATATATCAATATCCTTTCTAAAAGATATAATTCTCCTACTTAAAACCATTTTAAGAATTTTTTTAGATAAAAAATTTATATTTTTATCAGTAAAATATTTATTTCTCACTTTACAACTATCTTAATCGGTGATTTAATTAAAGAAGAAAATTTTTCTAAATTTTTTTTAGAACCAATAATATCTTCAAAATGAGTTGGAATTACTACAGAAGGTTTAATAAGATTTATTAAACCGGCCGCTTCTATTTCATCCATGGTACATCTGCTAACTATTGGTAAAATTGCTATATCAACTTTAACCTTTTTAGCTTCCTCAATTGCGTCATTAGCAGCAGCAAGGTATATTTCTACATCTTTACAGTCAATTATAAAACCAATCATTTTTTTTAGAATGGAAATCTTTATTTACATTATAAGCTTGAAAACCTTCTATAACAACATTTCCATTTTCTATCTTTTCAAAAGGTTTTATTACTTTTTTATTTTTAAGTTTTGTAGATGTTATTACATCCTGAGATGAATATATAATTGTCTCTGGTTTTGACATTTTCATTATATCATCGATCAAAATGAGAATTATTAACAAGTATTATATCAACTTTTTTTGTCACATCTTTTAGTTTCCAAGGATCTATATAAATATTTTTCTCATCGATCTTTAAAAGCAAGGATGGATATCCTGGCCACTTTATAGAATTTAAAATTTCATCTACAATTTTTGCACCTGTAATGTTTAGTAAAATAAATAAAAATAAAAACTTCATTTGAAATAATATACGGCCCCAACACTAAAATCTAAATCACCTTTAGTTTCTTCTGTAAGCTTAAGTTTTGGAGTCACTTGAAGGAAAATTTCAATATTCCTATAATCCTTTTTAATTCCCAATGGTAGCCTAACATATAAATCTGTTCCATCATCAAATTTTATCTCACCACCAAAACCCAAAAAAAGAAAATAAGGCTCAGGGTTATATCCTTTCTTTTCATAATACCTTTTTTCATTAAACAATCTATCTACACTCATTGTAAACTCTCTATCCCCACCAACTTTCCAAGATAAAATCGCAGAAAAAAGATCTTTTTCATTTAACATATTTCTAATATTAATTCCTGAAGGCAATCCTAAAATGATTCCAAAGCCTATTTTCTCACAAAAAAGGCTTTGAACTGAAAAAAATACTAAGAAAAAGATTATAAAATAGTGTTTCATAAAAAAATTATATAAAAATTTAACTATTTTCTATAATATAACTTATAAACCCTTATGAAAGGAGCGAAAAATGAAAAAAATCTATATTCTAGATACAAACGTTCTCATCCATGATCCTTTCGCATTCCTTAAATTTGAAGACAATACTGTAATATTACCTATTGCTGTTATCGAAGAACTAGACTCTTTTAAAAATTATCCAGATGAAAGAGGAAAAAATGTAAGAATTACATCGAGAGAATTAGATAAACTCAGAGAATTTGGAAGACTAGATAAAGGTATAAAAACAAAAGACGGTGGAATTATAAAAATAGAAATGGAAAAGGATTTTATACTTCCTGATGGTTTTACAAAAAATTCTATGGATAATAGGATACTAAATACAGCTTATCATTATTATAAAAAAAATAAAAATACTATACTTGTATCAAAAGATATTAACTTAAGATTAAAAGCAGAAGCAATAGGATTAAAGGCAGAAGACTATGAATCAGGTAAGATAAATTTTTCAGAACTATACACTGGAGTAGCAACAATAAATGTTAAGGATGAAATAATAGATGAATTTTATAGAGAAAAGCATATAAAAAATCCATTGGAAAAATCATATCCAAATCAATTTGTAGTTTTAAAATCACTAACTAATGATAAAAAAACTGCTTTAGGAAGGATACCTATAAACGATAAATCTATTATAAAGCCTTTATCTCCTGACCCATCACCATGGGGAATAAAGCCCCTAAACAAAGAACAAAAGTTTGCTATGGAACTTTTACTTGATGATAATGTTAAATTAGTTACACTTGTTGGAGTTGCTGGAACAGGAAAAACTCTAATATCTCTTGCCTGTGCACTTCATAAAACAGTTGATGCAAATATATATAAAAGAGTCGTTATATGTAGATCTGTTGTGCCAGTTGGTAGAGATATAGGTTATCTTCCAGGTACCAAAGATGAAAAACTCCAAAGCTGGATGGGAGCAATATATGATAATCTCGAATTTATAATAGACAGAAAACATCCAGATGAAGGAATTTTAAAATTTGATTACTTACTTCAACAAAATAAAATTGAAATAGCATCAGTTACACATATAAGGGGAAGATCTCTGCCAAGACAATTTATGATAGTAGATGATGCTCAAAACTTAACACCACATGAAATAAAGACTATATTATCTAGAGCAGGAGAAGGCACAAAAGTTGTGGTAACAGGAGATCCTTATCAAATAGACAATCCCTATCTTGATATGGAATCCAATGGACTAACTTATATAGTTGATAGATTTAAAGGACAGGCTCTTTATGGTCATGTAACCTTTACAAAAACTGAAAGAAGTGAGCTTGCTAGACTTGTTGCTGAGCTTTTATAAATTAATAAAGAGATTTGAAGGATTTAATTATATTTTCTAATACATTTTGATTTTTTGAAAAACTTTTCTCTTCAGCAGAATAAGTTATAACATAAAATCCAACTTTTGCTGGAATTACTATTATTTTTTCTTTAAGCCAGTAAGAATCAGAAGAAGAATCTATTGAACTGAATTCTTTAAGCTTTCTATTTATCTCAAATGCTTTTCTGCCATCTAAACTAATTTCTTTTACTTTTTCATATTTTTCATTTGGACCTTCTAACTTTCCATCAGCAGTTTTCGAGTTCAATTCAATAAACTCATCATATTTTTTTCCAGATTGGGAAGAATAATATTTTATTGAAATAGTATTTCTCCAATCAATAGGATTAACAATTATAACTCTATAAATTTTGTCTTTTAAATCCTTTTCTCTATCTCTTTCTATCTTCCAGTCTGAAGGAATAATACATCTAAAAAGATTATTATCCATTTTGTATATTTTATATCCTGCTGAATTTAATATTATCGCACTAAAAAATATTAACACACTTTTCATAAAAACCTCTCCTAAAACTAAAAAGATGAAATTATTTTATCATAAATAGAAGCAAAATTATTTTTATTTATTAGTATTTGCTGGATTTTTAGTAAAGCAGAAGTTGTAAATGTTTCTACATGAGCTGAAATTTCTAAAGGTGCAAGTCTCTTTATATCATCCTCATTAAATATAGCATATTTATCAATTTTTTTTCTGTCCTCAACTGAGAGTTTGGCTCTTTTTTCTATCTCCTTAGAAACTGCATTAAGAATTTCTGATCTGGCAATATTTGATGATGGTAAATTAGAATAATATCTTATACCTACTTTCTGAATAAAATCATATTTAGAATCAGAAGTTCTATAAATCCTATTTATAGCATCAATTTTGTCTGCATAATCATTATATCCATAAAAAGAAGAAAAAATCTCATTCATACGATTATAATTTTCTTTAAAATATTCCGCTTGATATAATAAACTGATAGCATATTTTTCTCTTACTTCTGGCATATAACCATTACTTTTAGATGAAACATATATAGAAGCCATTTCCTTTACAATCAAAGGAGAGATATATGCTAACACATCTTTTTTTACATTTTCATTTTTCAAACTGTCAGTGTTATATCCTCTGATTCGAAGATATTGCTCAATTAAAGATGCATTTATTGTTATTTTCCTACCATCGTTATAGGAATCTTTATCTATATATTCAATAGAAATTACAGGTTTTTTATCTTTAAAAAGATTTTTATAAAGTTCTGTTGCTTTTTTAGAGTTAGATAATTCAATAAAAGCATTATTTGAAATATAATTAGCTAAAATGGCTCTATTTTTTTGATCTATAACTTCAGTTGTAAATGAGGTCCTATTAGCATTTATTATAGCAATATCCTTTTTTAATTCCAAA
>JAOAEH010000089.1 GCA_026416895.1 Elusimicrobiales bacterium | reverse complement strand
GAAATAAACAAAAAAATAACAAGACATATTCATCTTCCTCTACAAAGTGCTTCTGACAAAATATTAAAACTAATGAAAAGAGGATATAGTTATACACATTTTAAAGAAATAATTAAAACATTAAAATCACTAGATAAAACTACATCTATTACTACTGACATAATAGTAGGATTTACTTCAGAAACAAAGAATGATTTTGAAAAAACTTTAAATTCTATAGAAGAATTATCTTTTAGTATGGTATATTGTTTTAAATATTCTCCAAGATTTCCAAATTCTTACTATCCTCTAACAATATCAATAGAAGAACTTAAAAGAAGACATCAAACAATATTAAACAAAGCAAAAGAAATTGCTAAGAAAAACATTAAACAGAAAATAGGAGAAGTAGAACCAGTAATTTTAACAGACGAAGGAGGGAAAGGAAAAACTTTAAGTGGATATAATTGTTGTATAATAGATAATAAAGAAGAATTTAAAATCGGAGACTTCTTTACGGCAAAGGTGGAAAATGTAATTAAAAACACATTAATCATAAGGAGAATAAAATGACTCATAAAAAAGAAAGAAGAAAATATGTAAGATTACCTATTTTACATGGAATACTTGAGCCAGTTGAAATACAATTTGATGATAAAAACCAAAATAAATTTTCAAGACCAGCAATATTATCAGATTTATCTGCAGGTGGAATGAGGATCATACTTTTCTTCGAACCCCCACATGCAAAAGAGCTAAATATGATTTTAAATCTGGGAAAAGAAAGCATACCTATTAAAGGAAAGATCGCTTGGATAAAGAAAAAAGGTGAAGTATATATGATTGGAATATCATTTACAGAAATATCTAAAGAAAATGCAAATAAAATAAATTCTATGGCAAATGATTATCTTGACTGTGATATTAGAATATCTCTTAAACTACCAGATGTATGCGACGAAAAATGTAAAGCTCATATACTTTGTAACAAACCACAAAAACGCAGTGATTTTTTTAATGAATAGATGTTCTTAAACTTCAACTTGCCAATAGTAATATGTGGAGCTAATGCAAGTGGAAAAACTCAAATTTCACTTATATTAGCTGAAAAATTAGGAGCTGAAATAATTTCTGCAGACTCAAGACAAATATATAAACATCTAACTTATGGAACCTCAAAACCAATAGGTAAATGGGTACAATCCTCAGATAGAAAGATATATTTAGTTGGCTTTATACCTTATCATCTTGTTGATTTTTTAGATCCATTAGAATCGTATAATGTTTTTAAATATACATATGATTTCAAACAAACATTATCTCTCATAAAGACTAAAAAAATAATTATATGTGGAGGAACTGGCCTATATATAAATGCTCTTTTCAACCCTCTAGATCCACTACCACAAAAAGATCCATCTATAAGAAAGGAGCTTTATGAATATGCAGAAAAATATGGAAGGGAAAAACTTCACCAGAAATTAAGTGAATTAGATCCAATATCAGCAAAAAAAATACACCCAAACAATATTCAAAGAATAATAAGGGCTATAGAAGTATGTATTCTTACTTCAAAGCCATATTCATCTTTAATATCTGATAAATTTTTTGAAAACAAAATGAAAAATATATTTTCAGTTTTTATAATATGGAATAAGAAGCTTTTATACGAAAGAATAAAAAAAAGAACAATTGACTACTTTGACAAATGGGTTATAGAAACTAAATTTTTACTTTCTAATGGTTATCCAGAGGATGCTCCTGGATTAAAATCTTTAGGTTATCCAGAAATAATATCTTATATATATTCATCTATTTCAAAGGAAAAGACCATTGAACTTATCATAAAAAAATCTATACAATATGCTAAAAGACAAAATACTTGGTTTAAGAGATATGATCACAAAATTATATTTGAAATAAATGATGAAAAAGATTTTATACCGGAATTAATCGCTGAAAAAATTTATCAAAAATATAATGAAAGCATTAATACTAATAATTAAAAAATACTTTCAGAAAGAGAATACCCCCATTGAATATGAGTCCCAAGAAATAAAAAATCTTCTTAAAACTTATGGAATTTTTAACTCAGACATAATTAAAATAAAAATAGATAAAATTACTCCCACATTTTACATTGGTAGCGGAAAAGTAAAAGAAATAAATGAGATTATAAAAAAGGAGAAATATAATCTTGTAATATTTAATGAAAATCTATCATACTCTCAAACTAGAAATTTAGAAAATGAATGGAAAATCAAAGTAATAGATAAAACATTTTTAATAATAGAGATATTCAAACAACGCGCAAAAACCCAAGAAGGAAAACTACAGGTCGAACTCGCTAATTTAAAATATAATCTTTCAAGAATAAAAGGTTCTGAATATAATTTAGATCAACAGTATGGAATGATAGGAACTAGAGGAAGTGGAGAAAGAAAAATTGAATATGAAAGAAGAACAATAAAAGAAAAAATATCAAAAATAACACAACAAATAAAAGATATTAAAAAACATCGACAAATTCAAAGAACTCAAAGAATGCAAATACCTGTTCCAATAATATCTATAGTAGGTTACACTAACGCTGGAAAATCAACACTTTTAAATACTTTATCTAAAAAAAATGATATATATTGTGACGATCTTTTATTTGCTACTTTAGATCCAACTGCAAGAAGGATAAAAATAAAAGCTGGATTTTATGCAATATTTATAGACACCGTAGGTTTTATAAATAAACTACCTCACCTTTTAGTAGCTGCTTTTTCTGCTACTTTAGAAGAAATATTATATTCCGATCTAATAATACACCTACATGATATAACCTCTGATATAAAAAAACAAAATGAAGTTGTAAAAAAAACATTAAATGAAATAGGAGCATCACATATACCCATAATAAATGTCTTTAATAAAATCGATTTAGTGAAAGATTTAGAAAGATATAAAACAGAATTTGAAACACTAAACCCTATATTTGTTTCTGCCTTAAAAAAGCAAGGAATAGATAAATTATTAGAAATCATATATATTGAAATTTCTAAAAAATGGAAAGATTTTGAAATAAATATACCTCTTGAAAAAACATCATTAATTAATAAAATAAAAAACGAATTCTTTATAGTCAATGAAAAATATCTAGAAAACAGCATAAACTTTATAATTAAAGTGACTGATGAAAATAGACAAAGATTAGAAAAAATAATACAAAATAGTTTTCTATAATATAATTATGGAAAAAATATTTTTACCAATTTTATCATATTTAATAGGTTCAATACCAACGGCATATATTATAGGTAAAATAAAAGGTATAGATATAAGAAATTACGGTTCTGGAAATGTAGGGGCTACAAACATATACAGAATATTTGGATGGAAATTGGCTTTTATTACATTTTTTATAGATATGTCTAAAGGTTTTTTACCAGTATATTTTATATCAAAAAACTATCAAAACCCATATCTTACAATTATGTGTGGAGTACTTGTAATTTTTGGACACATATTCAGTATATTTCTGCGTTTTAGAGGGGGAAAAGGTGTTGCTACTTCAACAGGAGTATTTCTTGCAATAGCTACTCACCAGCTTTTGATATCTATAATTGTTTTTTTAATAATTGCAAAAATCTCAGGTTTTGTTTCTTTAGCAACATTAACTTCAACACTAATATTTATGATTTTATCTATATTATCTTCTCTAAACATAGAATTTAAATACTTTGTTCTAGTTACTACAATAATAATATTTTTTACTCATATACCAAATATAAAAAGACTTATAAAAGGTCAAGAATTAAAATATAATAATAAATAGAGAGGATGTATGAAAAAAGAAATAGAAGTCAAAATATATTCAATTGCTTCAAGTTTAACAGAATCAATAGTTTTTCTGGAAGAAATTCAAGGTATAAGAATACTTCCAATATGGATAGGGCCTATAGAAGCCCAGGCCATCGCAATAAAAATGTCAGGTTATCCATCACCTCGCCCTATGACTCATGATTTACTATACAGAATTATATCTCAAAGTGGAATGAAAGTTGAAAAAATAGTAATAGATAGTCTTAAATATAATACATTTTTTTCAAAAATATATATTAAGAAAGAAAATGGAGATATATTACAAATAGATGCAAGACCCTCTGATGCTATAGCATTAGCTGTAAGAGTAGGATGCTCTATTTATGTAGCTAGTGAAATATTTGAAGAAACACAAGTTATAAATAAGCCAATAAGCGAAGAAGAAGTTGCTGATTTTAAAGAAAAACTTAAAAATTTTATGACAACAAAGGATATTTTAGGAGAACAACCTAAAAGAGAAGAAAAAGATACTAGAAAGGAAAACGAAGATGAACAAAAAACAGATAATAAATGAACTTTCTAATCTGTTTCCTAGAAAAATAGATGCTAAAAATTTTGTTGACAAAATATTTGAAATAATAAAAGAAAGACTAAAAAAAGGGGAAAAAGTAGTAATATCTGGTTTTGGAACATTTAAAGTTGTAGAACATCTTCCAGCTATAAGGAGAAATCCAAAAACTAATGAAAAAGTAATGGTAGGGCCATTAAAAAAAATAAGATTTAAACCATCAAAAACCTTCTTTAGATGATAAACAAAAAAAATTATTTTACTATAGATGAAATATCAAAAATAACAGGGATAAGAAAACACACCTTAAGGTATTGGGAAAAAAAAATTGATTTAATAAAACCAATAAGACTCAATTCAAAACACCGCCGATATACAAACTTAGATATAGAAATAATCAAAAAAATAAAAGAAATGATTGAAAATGGTTATTCATTGAATGGAATTAAAAAGATATTATATTCTAAAAAGGTTTTAAATGACAAAGACAAAAAAGAAATTAACGGAATTTTAAAATACAAAAAAATTTTAAATGATATACATAAAGAACTCCAAGAAATAATAAAAAGTATATAATACTTTACTGAAACTTTTTAAATTTGTTATACTATATAAGAGTGGTTGGGTGGCAGAGTGGTCAAATGCAACGGTCTGTAAAACCGTCGGGCTTTTGCCCTTCGTAGGTTCGAATCCTACCCCAACCACCACTTAAACTTAACTGTTTATAAAATCAAAAAAATATTCACAAACAAAAAGGAAGGGTGGCCGAGTGGTTTAAGGCGCAGACCTGGAGAGTCTGTATACGCCAAAAGCGTATCGAGGGTTCGAATCCCTCCCCTTCCGGAAGTTTATAAACGAAAAATCAAAACACATTAAAAATTAATTTATAGTAGATTTTAGCTTATCAGTACTATTGACATAAATTTAAAAAAATGATAAAAGTTTATTATGATAATTAACTCAGGAGGTTATATGAGAAAAGCATTCACCTTAGTTGAATTAATGATAGTTGTAGTTATAATAGGAATACTTGCTGCTGTTGCAATACCTAAGTTCTCAGATATGGTAGAAAAATCAAAAGAAGGAGCAACAAAAGGACAGCTTACTGCATTAAGAGGAGCTCTTCAAGTATACTATAGCGACAACGAAGGTAAGTTCTTAATATTCACTTCAAGTGGTGCTGATGTAACCAGTAGTTTTAAATCTGTAATGGTTCCAAAATATATAACTGAACTTGCAGTAACAAAACTTCCTAAAACAGGGTGTGGTGAAGTGAATACAGTAATAAACAACTCACCAGCAACAAACGTATCAAACACTGGCGGATGGTCATATGATGGAATTCAAACAAGCCAAACTTGGGGAGATATTAGAGTAAATTGTAATGCAACTGATTTAAAAGGAAATCCTTGGACAAGTTATTGATCTATATATAAGAATTTAATTTAAAAAATTTTTATTTATATGCCTCCTCTTTTAATTTTAAAAGAGGAGGTTTTCTATATAAAAATAGAATAAATTTCAAAAGGATGAAAGATTTTAATTGTACACGCAATTGCTAAAAAAGGGCCAAAAGGTATAGCCGAATGCTTTGATGCTCTTTTTAAAATTATCAGATAAACACCATAAATTGTTCCTAAAAATGATGATATAAAAATGATATCAAATATACCACTATAACCTACTATACTACCAATACCACCCATTAAAAAAACATCTCCTTCTCCAACTGCTTCCTTTTTATATATAAACTTAGCTAAAACCATAAGCAAATACATAAAACCTGCTCCTAAAAAAATACCAAGAAACGAACTTAATAATTTTTTATGAAAAACACCCTCAAACATAGGATTTGAAAATGAAAAAATAAGACCTAATAATGCAAGAAGATAAGAAAACAAATCAGATAACATCATTATTTCAATATCAATAACAGAGATAATTACCAGCAGATATATAATTAAAATAGAGCCAAAAAACCACCAATAATTTAAATGCCACCACTTAATATAAAAAATAAGTGTTAAAATACCTGATATTAACTCTACAATAAGGTATTTTATAGGAATACTAGACAAACATACTCTACACTTTCCACCTAAAAAAATATAACTAAAGACAGGTATATTATCGTACCATTTTATTGGAGTTTTACAAAAAGGACAAAAAGAAGGTGGGGATATTATAGATATACCTTTTATGCTTCTATATATTACAACATTCAAAAAACTTCCTATACATGTTCCTATAAAAAATATTAATAGATAAATACTCATACTTTCCTCATTATGCCGAAGGAGGGATTCGAACCCTCAAAGTCCTTTTAGGACATACGGTTCTGAGCCGTACGCGTCTGCCAATTCCGCCACTTCGGCAGTTTTGACATAAAATGAACTAAATGCTAAATTATATTTTATGAAAAAAAACGATAAACTAGAACTCATAGCCACAAACAGAAGAGCAAAATTCGATTATGAAATATTTGACACATATATAGCTGGAATAGAGCTCAAGGGACCAGAAATAAAATCTATAAGACAAAGACATGTAAATATAAACTCTGCATTTGTAAAAATAGAAAACGGAGAAGCTTTTATTTATGGAATGCAAATAAATCCTTATAAGTTCAACACATCAATTATCTTAGACCCATTTAGAAAAAGAAAACTGCTACTAAACAAAAACGAGATTAAAAAAATAGAATCTCAAATAGAAAAAAAAGGTTTTACTATAATTGTACTTGAACTTTTTTTAAAAAATGGTTGGGCAAAATTGAAAATAGCAATAGCGAAAGGTAAAAAGAAATACAACAAAAAAGAATACTTAAAAGAAAGAGATATTAAAAGAGAAACAAAAAGAGAAATAGGAATGTAAAAACATTAAAATCTAATACCGGAAGTGCCACTTAAAAGATAAGAACCTAAATTTGACATTTCATAAGAAGCTGAAAAATTAAACCAACCAAACTTAAATCTTAAACCACAAATCCCTTTATATAACATATCATAGAATTTATTACCTATCATAGCTAAATCTGAATGTGATTTAACAACAAACTTAGAATTATCAAATCCTCCACCTATAAAAGGCATAATGTAGTTGGATATTTTAGTTGACATCAATAGGTGGCTACCAAAAGATAATATATAAAAATGTTTATAAAGCCCCATATGTGAATAAAAAGATATTATAAGATTTATTCCATATAATTCATCAGTAACATTTTTAAGTCCATATTTAACTCCACCACCAATTAAATTATATCCATCACTCCATCCAGCTCTTAAAAAACTGTCTATACGATAAGGAAGACCTGTTTCTATTTGAATAAAAGAAATATTTATACCTTTTTTTTCAAAAACTGAATTTTTATCTAAATTTTTTATAAGATAAGAATTTTTATAATTCACAGAAAAACCACCAAAGCCTAATGTTCTACCACTATAGAAGACAGAAGATGTTGTCAAAAAAGACATATCTTTAGCAAAAGCTTTAATTGAATTTATATTGTTAGTATTATAAAAACTTGAATAATTTGATGCTAAAATAATATTTGCAAAAAAACAGATTACTTTTATAATCATAATCTCTCCTTAAAAATATTTAAAATTAATTTTTCATTTTTTCTTTGAATAAAAATCACTATGATAAGTATTAAATTTAAAACTATAGCAACATACCAAAAAAACAAATCAATTCTACCTACTAAACTAAGCATAATTAAACCATTTATTTTCCAATTATCACCAAGAATATTTACAAGTTGAATGTTTGGAAGAAAAGTTTCTTCATAAATTTTCTTAATTTCATTAAAACTTTGACCTCTATTTAACTTAATCAAATTTAAAAGTTGAATATGTCTAGACAATAAAATTCTTTGAATAAAAATATATAAGCCATATATTAGAGAAAGAAACTTCGATGACAAATCTGATAACAGAAAGGAATAATTTTGCTCTTTAACTGCAATAAATGAAGTTCTATAAAAATCATATATGCTATTTTGGACAATATTAGAAAAACCTGCAAAAAACATAATTAATAGATAACTTAATTCGCCATGTGTATCTTTAAATCTAAAATACAAAGCAATATAAACAGAAATAAATACTATATACCCACACAACCCATCAATGATTCTTCCAAAATTAGATGATAAATCTCTCATTCTTGCAAGTTGTCCATCAGCACTATCAAAAACACTAGATAAAACAACAAAAATACTTCCAAAAATAAAATAACCTTTATATATAAGTAAACCTCCTAAAACTCCTATAATCATTGATATAATAGAAACAAAAGTAGGGGAAAAATTAAAATTCTTAAAAAACAAAGCAATTTTAAAACCTAATGGATGATAAAAATAAATATCAAAAAAGTCCTCTATTCGTATATCTTTATAAAACCTAGTATTATCTTTCTGTAACATTTCCGCCTAAAACTTCTTTAACTGTGGTTAAACCTTTTAATACTTTAATTAAACCATCTACAATAAGAGGTCTCATACCTCTTGATATAGCAAACTTTCTAATAGGTTCACTTGCATATTCTTTAAGTATAAATTCCCTAAGCTTATCATCCATTACTAAAAGCTCATGTAAACCAATTCTACCTTTAAAACCAGTTTCATTACAATTTTTACAACCTCCTGGCATGTATAATAAAATTGACTCATCTTTAAGTTCAATCCCATATTCCTCAAATACTTTTATCTCTTCAGGTTTTATTTTATAGCTTATCTTACAATCATCACATAATCTTCTTGCAAGCCTTTGAGATAAAACTGCTTTCAACGTAGAAGCAACAATATAATTTGGTATACTCATTTCAATTAATCTTGAAACACTTGAAGGAGC
The DNA here is from genome assembly GCA_026416895.1 of Elusimicrobiales bacterium. GTDB lineage: Bacteria > Elusimicrobiota > Elusimicrobia > Elusimicrobiales > UBA9959 > JANZZP01. The sequence goes on along the minus strand of JAOAEH010000089.1, from coordinate 3,098 downwards.
ATCATTTGTATGTATTGTAGAAAAAACTAAATGACCAGTCATTGCTGCTTCCATAGCTATTTCAGCTGTTTCACGGTCCCTTATTTCACCAACCATTATTACGTCTGGATCAAGTCTCAAAAAAGATCTAAGTGCTAAAGCAAAATCAAATTTTTTATTTTCTCCTAATTTTATATCTGGATTTACAGGAACTTGAATTATTCCATCAATATTATATTCTACCGGATGTTCGGCAGTAATTATTTTAATATCTGGCCTATTAACATAATTTAAAGCAGCATAAAGTGTAGTTGATTTACCAGAACCAGTAGGACCACATACAAGTATAAGTCCAAAATTCTTTTTACCACCTATACCTTCAAGAAGTTTAAGAAATTTTTCTAATGTATCATCTAAAAATCCCAACTTTTTTATATCAACTTGTATTGCTTTTCTATCAAGTATTCTTATAACAGAAGATTCTCCATAAACAGTTGGAATAACTTCAACTCTAAATTCTATTGGATTGCCACCAGCTATAAGTTGTATTCTACCACTTTGAGGAATTCTTTTTTCTGCAATATTCATAGAGTTAGTCATAATTTTTATTTTTGTAATAACTGCATTTCTAAAACTCCAAGGTATATTAAACGGAGCAGGTTTTAAAATACCATCAACCCTATATCTAACAATTATTTTCGAATTTTTACCAGATGGATCTTCAAATGGTTCAATATGTATATCACTGGCTTTCATGCTTAAAGCTGTTAAAAATATACCATTAACTATTTTCTCTACTTCTGGAGCAGAAGGATCTATTTCAGTTATATCTTTTTTTTCTTCCGAAATCTTAGATATCTCAAATTCTGTAGTTTTTTGAGAAATTTCTTCAACTATCTTTTGTACACTTACTGCTTTATGAACTCCATAAGCTTTTTCTATTAATTTATTTATCCAATGAGGAAGTGAAAGGTAAGGAACAATATTATAACCTGTTCTAAGAGATATATCTTCAACTACTAAAAAATCTCGCGGTTCAGCCATCGCTACATATAAATCATTTTGTTTCTTATGAAAAGCAATACATGTATACTTTCTTGCTATCTGCTCAGGTATAATTGAAAGCACATCTTGATTAGGCTCAACTTTTGATAAATCAACAGCTTTATATCCAAATTCATAACTTAAAATCTTAAGAAGCTTTAACTCATCAGTAATAATTTTCTTCTCGCATAAATAAGAAATTATATCTTTTTTTAAACTTAAAGCCTCTCTAAAATAGTTATCATATTCATTTTTATCTTTAATTATTAAATTGTTTATAAGAATTTCTTCTATGTTTTTTTTTCTCTGCAACACATTCATTATATTTATCCTCTAATTTCTAGCACATCTCCAATAGATATTTTATCATATACATAATTACTACTAAATTCGAAAACGTGTTTAGCATTAAAATAAACCTTTGAAAATCTCCAAGGTTTAAGAGTAATTATTTCTATAACCTTAAAACATTTATCAACAAAAACTACATCTATTGAGAAAGACATAAAAAAACTATGAACAGAAAAACAATATGGAATCATTAAAGACTCATCTGTCCTTATTTCCTTCTTAGGTATTAGACCCAAAAGTCTTCTTAAAAATGTATCTGCAATAAATAAATTTTGACTAACAATTAAATTTTTCGTAGTATTATATAAAATTTTCATCTAAACAAAACAAATTTTGTTTTAGCAGTCCCTTTTTCGGATTTATAATAAGCAATATAGGCCCCAGGAGCGACATAATATCCAGCAGAATTTTTTCCATCCCATAAAAAACCTTTAGTTGAATCTTTTTCTGCCCAAGCTACAAATGCACCTGAGAAGTCAAAAATCATAAGTTTATCATCTGGATAGAGAATAGAATTTTTAATAGAAAATTTAATATAACCATGTTTAGATATATAAAAAGGATTAGGCCAAGCAACTAAATCATCATTTATACCTTTTTCAGTCAAATCAGCTTCAAGATAAGATAACGCTTTATACATATCAACTATACCCCACCCATATTTTTTATCAGGTCCATCTTCATTTATATCTCTTGCAGTTTTTTTAACAATATCAATAATTTGAGAATTAGTATAATTAGGTCTTTTTGCCCAAACAGCACCCATAACACCAGAAACTATTGGAGCAGCAAAAGATGTTCCACTAATAATTCCTTCATTGTAAAAATTACTCCAATTACTTCCAGGCAGTGTCGTAAATATATTAACTCCAGGTGCTGTTAAACCATTTATCTTCATAACATTTCCATAACAAGAAAAAGACGCAACTTCATCAACTTCATTCGTAGCTCCAACACTAACAACTCCACTACAGTTTGCAGGCATAGCTACATATTCAATACCATCATTTCCAGTTGCAGCAACTAAAATAAATTTTTTTCCACTATCATAATTATACAATTCATTAATAATAGAAGAAACTAATGGACTACATTCACCCATAGCTCCAAGACTCATGTTTATTATAACTTTACCTGGAATAGAAGAAAATCTATCTTTAACAAACTCAAGTGCCTTTACAAGCCCTTTTTCGGTTAAAAAACCATCTCCATCACAAAAACCTCTAAAAACATCAAAAGAATATATTTTCATCTTAGCTATTCCAGAAATACCAAAATTATTATTTCTAACTGCAGCAGCAACTCCAGCAACAGCTGTTCCATGAGGAAATCCATTTGGATTTGACTGTTGAAAATTAGGAAAATATTCCTCCCAACTACTTATAACATTACAGTCTTCTTTTATAACAACTTGTGTAGCGTACAAAATTTCATAAAAATCAGGATTTGTTGGATCAATGCCGCTATCAATAAGAGCAAGAGATATTGCAGTATTATACACTTCAAAATCCCAAGCTTGTGGAGCTTTAATTTTATATAAGTAGTACTGAGATTTAAAGTATTGATCAGATGGAATATAAAAAGGTTTAATTACTCTATTAGGATAAATATTTATATTATTTAAAAATGAAGAAGATTTTATTGAGTTATATGAAACTTTATATTTATTATAAGCAGAATAAAAATTTTTATAAATTCTTTCTATTTTATCATAACCATATGAC
>JAOAEH010000067.1 GCA_026416895.1 Elusimicrobiales bacterium | reverse complement strand
ACTTACATGTTGATTAATTGACGTTAACATCATTATAGGAGTATATTTGATATCATCGTCCTTTCTTATTTCATATACAACATGAAAACCTTCTGTAAAATCATCCATCATTACATCCATAATTATAAGATTAGGTTTTTTTTCCTTTATAAGCCTTAAACCATCTTTACCATTATTTGCTGTGTATACTTCATGACCTTTTCCTTGAAGTATTAACTCTATAGTTTCAAGAATATCTTTGTCATCATCAACACAAACTATCTTTGCCATATTTCCTCCTTTTAGTTCTATATTTAACTTTTAAGAGAACCTGTTTTTTATCAATCGTTATTTTTATAACGATTATCTAAATTTATTATAACAGAAAGTTATCTAATTGTCAAGATTTTAATTTGAATTCTCAAAAACATAAATTTTCTACATCACTATTCTTATAACTTCTTTTTATAAGATTGACTTCATATAAAAAAACTTGTATTATAAAGTATATGAGATTTGAAAATTGAATTTTTTTTAGAAGATGTTATCATTTCCTATTTTTCAAAAATCAAAATAAGGAGGAAAATTGGCTGATAAAAGATATAAAATTAATAATCAGATTAAAGTTCCTCAGGTAAGATTAATTTCTCCTGATGGAAAAATGATAGGAATAAAACCTACTTATGAAGCTCTAAATATGGCAAGATCTATGGGACTTGATTTGGTTGAAATTGCACCAACAGCAAATCCCCCAGTCTGTAAAATAATGGATTATCATAAGTTTCTATATGAAGAAGAAAAAAAAGAAAGAGAAAATAGAAAAAAACAAAAAGAAAGTATTGTCAAAGAAATAAGAATAAACCCTCGAATTGCTCAACACGATCTTGAAACAAAGATAAGACATATGGAAGATTTTATAAATCACAATAATAGAGTTAGAGTCGTTTTGATGTTTCACGGAAGAGAAGCTCAACATAAAGAATTAGGAGAATCTATTTTAAACCAAGTTAAAGAAAAACTATCCAATATTGCAGAACAAGAAGGAAGCTTAAACGACACTGGAAATAAAATGATAATAATGCTTAAACCTAAAAAATCAAATAAAAGCTAAAATTTAATTAAGTTTTAAAAACTCTCTTAGACCTTTAAGTATCATTCCTACTGAAATAGTAATTAAAATCATACCCATTAGCTTTTCTATCGCTTGCATTCCTTTTTCACCTAAGAATCTAGATATATTTGATGAAAACATAAGAATAACAGCATTTATAACCCATGAAATTATTACTATTAAAAGCCACATAAAAAAATTCCCTGTTTCCTTCATACTGTATATTAAAATCATACTTAAAACCGAAGGTCCCGCAATCAATGGAGTCGCAAGAGGTACTATAAATGGTTCTTCTTTTGTATCAAAAAAATATCCTTCCTTAGATGGAAATATCATAGAAAGTGCTATTAAAAAAAGAACTATACCACCAGCAATAGATATGGATACAATATCTATGGAAAAAAGCATCACTATCCATCTACCAAAAAGAAAAAAGAAAAGCATTATTATAAGAGCAAATATTAATTCTCTTTTTATTATTTTCTGACGATAATCTTCTTTTACATTTTTTAAAACACTTATAAATAAAGGTATATTACCTAAAGGATCCATTACAACTGTAAGAGTAAATACAGCAGAAAGAAATTCAGCTAAACTCATTTATTTTTTTCTAGTTCCTTTTCTGTATCTTCTTCATTTACCACAGGTTCCACACTTGAAACTTTATCACCATCTTCAAGTCTTACTAACCTTATACCTTGAGTATTTCTTCCAACAACGCTAATATCTTTGCAGTTTATTCTAATAATTTTTCCTTTTTCTGTGATTATCATAAGATCATCTTTATCATCAACTAAATGTATACCAACTACATTACCATTTCTTTCTGTAGTTTTTATAGTTATTATTCCACTTCCACCACGATGTTGATTCCTGTATTCATCAAGAGATGTTCTTTTACCAAAGCCATTTTCACAAACTGTAAGAAGATCTTTTTTTGTATTTGATGGAGCAGCTTCCATCCCAACAACTATGTCATCCTTAGCAAGTTTAATTCCTCTTACTCCCTTCGCTGTTCTTCCCATAGGCCGTATTTCTTTTTCACTAAACCTTATAGACATCCCATCTTTTGTACCGAGAATAATATCATATGTACCATCAGTATGTGCAACACCTGTAAGTATATCTCCATCTTCAAGAGTTATCGCAGCAATTCCTGTTTTTCTTATATTAGCAAAATCAAATATTGGTGTCTTTTTAACATATCCCTTTCTTGTTGCCATAAACAAATACGTTTGTTCTTTTTTCTTTTCATCAAATGAATTTATAGCTACTATAGAAGAAATTTTTTCATCCTTTATAGGTAGCAAATTTATTATAGCCTTTCCTCGTGCAGATCTCGGAGCCTCAGGTATTTCATAACCTTTTAAAGCATAAACCTTCCCTCTTGTTGTAAAAAGAAGTATTGTTGAATGGGTTGAAGCAATAAATAGGTGATCAACAAAATCTTCTTCTTTCAAATCAGAACCTATAACTCCTTTTCCACCCCTACCTTGAGTTTTATAAGTATCAATAGGTATTCTTTTTATATATCCAGAGTGTGTTATAGTAATTACTACATCTTCTTTTGTTATAAGATCCTCTATATCAAATTCTTGAGCTTCTGAAGTAATCTCAGTTCTTCTTTTATCTCCATACTTATCTTTTAATTCTCTAAGCTCATCCACAATTATTTTAAGAATTTTTGATGGATTTTTTAAAATAGATCTAAGTTCCTCTATTAATTTCAATAAACCTTTATATTCTTCTTCTACCTGTCCAACCTCAAGCCTAGTTAGTTGGTGGAGTCTCATATCAAGTATAGCTTGAGCTTGTTTTTCACTTAAACCAAATCTTTTTATTAATTTTTCTTTTGCCTCATTAGCATCTTTCGATTTTTTTATTATCTCAACAACCTCATCTATATTTTTTAATGCTATAAGATATCCTTCAAGTATATGAGCTCTCTCAAGAGCTTTATTTAAGTCATACCTAGTGCGATTATATATTACTTGTTTTCTATGTTTTATATACTGGTCTATAACTTCTTTTATTGTTAAAATTTTGGGCCTTCCATCAACTATAGCAAGCATTATAACACCAAAAGTAGTTTCAAGACTTGTATGCTTAAGTAATTGATTTAAAACAATCTGAGCGTTTCCATCTCTTTTAACTTCTATTACGATTCTCATTCCCCTTCTATCAGATTCATCTCTTATATCTGATATGTCAGTAATCTTTTTTTCTTTAACAAGATTTGCAATATGTTCAATAAGATTTGTTTTATTAACTTGATATGGAATTTCACTAATAATTATTGCTTGCTTACCTCCTTTAATTTCCTCTATTTCAGTTCTTGCTTGGATTTTAATAGAGCCTTTACCAGTTTCAAAATAATCTTTTATTCCCTGTTTGCCCCTTATTATACCACCAGTAGGAAAATCTGGACCTTTTATATATCTCATTAACTCTCTTGGTGTTATTTGAGGATTTTCAATAACAGCAATAATTGCATCACAAACCTCACTTAGATTATGAGTTGGTATATTTGTTGCCATACCAACAGCAATACCATTTGAACCATTGATAAGAAGATTAGGAAGACGAGCTGGAAGCACCGAAGGTTCTGTTAAAGAACCATCATAATTTGGAACAAACTTTACTGTTTCTTTTTCTATATCCGCAATCATTTCCTCTGATATCTGGGAAAGTCTTGCTTCAGTATACCTCATTGCTGCAGGTGGATCTCCATCAATAGAACCAAAATTCCCTTGTCCATCAACAAGAGTATATCTCAATGAAAAATCTTGAGCCATTCTAACTAAAGTATCATATATAGCAGCATCACCATGAGGATGATATTTT
>JAOAEH010000031.1 GCA_026416895.1 Elusimicrobiales bacterium | reverse complement strand
TAGTAGCTTTGGTGATATTTGCTTTTATGTCGTTGGCTTTATCTGGTGTATTTGCAACAGCAAATAGATTTTTTTATCATCAGTATAAAGAAGATGTTCTTAAAGTAAGATTTATAACATCTATGAAATATATTAAAAATAAAATGATAGTTGCAAATGATATATTAACTCCCTTACCAGGAGGAATTTCTAACAATATTACTTTCTTTACAAATGTTGTAAGGAATCCTTCAAATTTAAACCAAATATGTAATCCGTTACCATCTGTTCAAGCTCAATGGCATCATTTCTGTTTAACTCCTTGTCCTTCTCCTTTATCGGCTAATTGTTTGTATTACCATTGGGGAAGTTTAGCTATATCTAACTGCCCAACATATACAAATATTCCATCAATATCACTTACCTGTGGTTCTGGTAACAATGCTGTTTTTATGTCAGATAATATTAATTCTATTACTTTTTCAAGACAAAATTTACCAGCAAATATTGTTAGAATAAATTTTAATTTATATTCCCAAGCAAAAGGAGAGCAGACAAGTTATGCTGGTATTGTTGGAAGGGATATATCTCATTCATTTGAAACTTACATATCGATAAATAAAGTTTCACAATTTTAGGTATTGAAAATTATTTTTTTTTAGTTAAAATATAAATATGAAAAAAAGAAAAGCATCTCTTTCAGCAGTTTTATTGTTATGTATTCTGATAATTACTATGTCTACTTATGTTATGGAATGGGTTTTTGATAGATATACTACAGTTATTAGATTTCACAGAAGCACAAATGCAAAAATAAGAGTAGAGGGTGTTTTTTATAATAGACTATCATGTTGTAGGACAGGTGCAGGTTGTGTAACAAATCCAGATGGAAAACCTGTAAATATATCTATAAACTGTAATGCCACAGATTCTACTCCTGCTACTTTTAGTTTAGATGATGATATTTAATTAAAATTTTTAAACTCAATATTTTTAAATGGTTTAAATTCAAAACTTTGTGATTTTTTAATAGTATAAAGCCACTCAAACCATTTTTTTTCAAAGGTTTCCAAACTATTAATTCTATATATATTCCATAAAGATTTCTCTATATTTGTATTGTTTAATATTTCCATGTTAAATCTATAGAATGCAGTTTTTCCAAAATTGTAGTAGAGATATTTAACCATGCCAAAAGCTTGAAGATACCAAAACGCTATTTCTTCGTCAGATTTTAATTGTTTTAAATCTTTCTTTACAAAATCAGAAAAATTGATTATTTTATAATCTGGTACTGAAATAAGAGATTTGTCCCATTGACTTTCAAAACCTTTATATAATGATTCCATATATACAGCAAGACCTTCATTTAACCAAAGAGGAGGGGATTTCATTTTTCTTAAAAAAAAATCTTCATAATATAGATGAGACAATTCATGAACAATGGTAGATAAAAGCTCTTCTAATGTATTTTTATAATATACAACTATCTTTCTTTGCTTGTGGAAACAAAGACCTTTAGACCAAGGAGGGGGCTTAAACTCACTTTTTAAATATGTTTCATACGTTTTAAATATGTATACTTTAGTTTTTTCTCTCAACATCCACGGAGAAAAATGAGAGAGGTTCATTTTAACTAAAGAATATATTTTCTCCAATTCTAACTGTATTGATTGAACTTGCCATTTTCCTTCTATGTATATCTCAAAATTTTTACTTTCAATTCTATGCCAGTTTTCTGAAAGTAAATTTATCATTACAAGTTTCAAAATTAAAAAATACATTTATTTTAGGAAGTTTTTAGTTATAGATTTTTTTGCTTTTTTTATATTTTCTGAAAATCCTTCATATATTACATAACCGCCATTTGGCCCGCCTTCAGGTCCAAGTTCTATAATCCAATCTGCTGATTTTATTACATCTATGTTATGTTCTATTATAACTACTGTGTTTCCATTAGCAACTAATAATTTCAGTATATTAAGTAGTCTTTTTATATCATGAAAATGAAGGCCCGTTGTGGGTTCATCTAAAATATAAAGTGTAGATTTTGAATTTTTTCTTAAAAGTTCCCATGCAAGTTTAATTCTTTGTGCTTCACCTCCTGACAAAGTTGTTGCATTTTGTCCAATTTTTAGATAACCTAATCCAACATCAATAAGAAATTTTAATTTTTGTTTAATTGGAAAAATATTTTCAAAAAAATTATATGCTTCCTCTATAGTCATGTCTAATACTTCAGCAATATTTTTTTCTTTATATTTTACTTCTAAAGTTTCTTTATTAAATCTTCTACCTTCACATTCTTGACATTTAACATATACATCTGGCATAAATTGCATCTCTACTTTTATATAACCTTCTCCTTTACAATTTTCACATCTACCTCCACTGAGATTAAATGAAAATCTAGATGCTTTATATCCTTTTCTTTTTGCAGCAGGTGTTTGTGAAAAAAGATATCTGATATTATCAAAAAAACCTACATAAGTTGCGGGGTTTGATCGTGGGGTTCTACCTATAGGAGATTGATCAACCATTACTACTCTTTTTATATCTTCATAACCTTTTATAGAATCAAAAATACCTGGTTCTTCTTTAAATGATGGATTAATTTTTTTCATTATACCTTTATACAATATTTCATACAATAAGGTTGATTTTCCTGAACCTGAAACTCCACATATAACTGTCATAGAACCAATAGGAATTTTAACATTTATATTTTTCAAATTGTATTGTCTAGCACCTTTTATTTCTATAAATTTTTTAAATTTTCTAGGATAATCTTTAATTATAGAAACCTTTTCTTCATCTTTTATATAGAGAGCAGTTATAGTATTTGCTTTTTTTAATTCTTTAAAAGTTCCACAAAAAGTTACTTCTCCACCGTATATACCAGCTCCAGGTCCAAGTTCTATTATATAGTCAGCATTTTCTATAGTTGTTCTATCATGCTCAACAACTATAAGTGTATTTCCAAAATCTCTAAGCTTTTTTAGAGTATTTATTAATTTTAGATTATCAATTGGATGAAGACCAATAGTTGGTTCATCTAATACGTATATAACTCCTGTTAACCTGCTTCCTATTTGAGTTGCAAGTGAAATTCTCTGTGCTTCACCTCCTGAAAGCGTTTTTGAATATCTTGATAAGTTAAGATACCCAAGGCCTACATTCATAAGAAATTCAAGTCTTGAATTTATTTCATTTAAAATATTTTTTGATATCTCTTTTTCTTGATCGGTTAAATTTATATTTTTAAAAAAATTAATAATATTAACTATATCCATATCACAAATTTCTGATATATTTTTCCCATTTATAAGAACTGATAAAGATTCTCTTTTAAGTCTTTTTCCACCACACTCATCACAAAGTATTTCTTTCATATATCTTGAGTATATTTCTTGTTTTACAAAATCAGATTCTGTCTCTTGATATCTTCTTTTAATATTATTTATCACTCCCTCAAACTCTAAATCTCCATAAAGTATAATTCTTTTTTCCTTTTCTGATAATTTTTTAAAAGGAATATTAGTTTTTATATTATATTTTTCACAAATTTTTATAATAATATCTCTATAATAATTTCTCCATGAAGTTTTCCATCTGTTAGTTTTTGTTGTAATTGGATTTTCCCATGCTACAATTGCACCTTCATCTATAGTAAGATTTTCATTTATTATTAAGCTAACATCCACTTCTAACACAAAACCAAGTCCTTCACATTTTGGGCATGCTCCAAATGGAGAATTAAAAGAAAAAGTTCTTGGTTCAATATTTCCAATACTTATATTACAGTAAGGGCAAGAATTTTTTTGACTATAAATATATCTATTTTTGTCATAAATAATTTCACACATTCCGTTACTTTCTTTTAAGGCAAGTTCAACTGATTCAAATAATCTTTCTTTATCATCTGAAACATTAAAAGAATCTATAACTATTGAGATATCGTGTTTTTTGTATCTCTCCAAACTTGGAATTTTTTCAACTTTATAAAAATTACCATCGACTTCAAAATTAGAATATCCTTTCTTTTTAAATCTCTCAAACAATTCATCATATGTTCCAATCTTTCCTCTAATTAATGGTGAAGTTATAACTATTTTCTTATTATAAAATTTTTTAACTATATCCTCTATTATTGCATCAATACTCCAAGCTTTTAATGATCTTTTACATTGAGGACAATGTGGAATTCCTATTTTGGCAAATAAGAGCCTTAGATAATCATAAATTTCTGTTATTGTGCCAACAGTAGATCTAGGGTTTTTTGAAAAAGATCTTTGTTCTATTGCAATTGATGGAGAAAGTCCTTCTATTAGATCTACATCTGGTTTTTCCATTAACTCTAAAAATTGTCTTGCATAAGCAGAAAGACTCTCTACATATCTTCTTTGTCCTTCGGCATAAATAGTATCAAATGCTAAAGAAGATTTACCACTCCCGCTTAGTCCTGTAATTACAATTATTTTATTTTTTGGAATTTCAAGATTTATATTTTTTAAATTATGAGTTCTTGCTCCTTTTATTATTATCGAGTTCATAAGATTGTTAATTGTTAATCAAACATATATCTATTTATAACGGTGTTTTTAGCTTTTTTTAATTTTTGAGGATAGTTTTCATTATAATATAACCCTCTCGATTCATGACGTCTTAAAGAGCTTTCGATTATCATTTTAGAAACTAAAGCTATATTTCTTAGTTCTATAAAGTCCTTGTTAGGTCTATATTTTTTATAATAATATAAAACTTCATCAATTATAAGATTTAGTTTTTTTGATGCTTTTTTTAATCTATCATTATTTCTTACAATACCAGCATAATTTGTAGTTAAAAGTCTAATTTCATCCCAGTTCTGTTTTATAATTACATCTTCCTGTGAATATACTGTTTTTTGATAGTCCCATAAATAATGTTTTTCATATTTTTGTGGTATAATTATTCTTTCATTTTTTAAATTTTCAACAATTTTTATTGCCATAACTGAAGCTTCAAGTAAAGAATTTGAAGCAAGTCTATTTGCTCCATGAAAACCAGTGTGAGCAACCTCGCCACATACAAAAAAATTTTTAAGAAAAGTCTTACCATCAAATTCAGATTCTATACCACCACAAAAAAAATGTGCTGCAGGAACAACAGGAATTGGTTGTTTAGTTATATCTATTCCAAAAGAAAGACAAGTTTTATAAATATATGGAAATCTTTTTCTTATAAATGAAGAAGGTTTAAAAGATATATCAAGATAAACATAATCATCTCCTGTTCTCTTTAACTCGTTTGCAATTGCCCTTGCAACTATATCTCGTGGTGCAAGCTCTTTCATAGGTGAATATTTATGCATGAATAATTTTCCATTTTTTAATCTTAAAACAGCACCTTCTCCCCTTAAAGCTTCAGAAATTAAAAAATTTTGTGCTATATGATGATATAAACACGTTGGGTGAAACTGTATAAACTCCATATTTACTATATTTAACCCTGCTTTATATCCTATAGCAAAACCATCTCCAGTTGCTGTATGAGGATTTGAAGTATATAAATAAGTTTTACCACCTCCTCCTGTTGCTAAAATTACTTTAGATGCTAAAAAAGAATATATATCTCCATTTTTTCCATTAAAAACATAAGCACCAAACACTTCATTTTTAAAAGGTTTTGTAAATTTTGGATGATATTTTAATATTAAATCAATAGCAGTATGATATTCGAATACATTTATGTTTTTATTATTTTTAACATGTTTTACAAGAATCTCTATTATTTTTCTTCCAGTGAAATCATAATAATGAAGTATTCTCCTTTTCGAATGTCCGCCTTCCAAACCTAAATCAAAACCTTTTTTATTTTTATTAAAATTTATTCCTAACTTAGTTAATTCTTTTATTACTAGTGGAGCAGAAGTTATTATTTTTGTTGCCACTTCTTCATTTGAAAGTCCATCACCAGCTTTTAGGGTATCTTTCAAATGAGATTCAAAACTATCATCGCAACCAACAGCTGCTGCTATTCCTCCTTGAGCATACCAAGAATTAGATACATTAATTTTGTCTTTTGTAACAAGGTTTACTTTTCCAATTTTTGCAAGCTTAATTGCACAAAGAAGTCCTCCTATTCCACTTCCTATTATTAAAAAATCACTTTTGTATATTTTGTTTAGTTTCATTATATTTATAAAATATATTTTATCATTTTGCTTAAATATTCTTATGAAAAGGTTTCTTTATAAATATCTACCACTAATTATAGCTCTAACAATATTACTTTGGTTAATTTATCCAAATCATAAACAAATAACAGAAGTGTATAGAATTTCTAAAAAAAATTTTCTATTATTATCTTTTCTCTCTTCTTTTCTAAGTTATTTCTTCATGAGTCTTTCTTTACATGAAATGCTTAAAATCCTGGGATACAAAATTCCATTTAATCATACTTTTATAATAACTTTGATTTCTTCTACTGTTAATTATTTTATATCTTCTGCGGGAATAAGTGGTTTTGCTTTAAGAACTCATCTTCTTAATATAAAAAAGGTTCCTGTAAGTATTGCAATAACAATATCAGTTGTTCTTACTGCCTTCATATATTTGATATTAGGTTTTATTATACTTCAAAGTTTTCTATTATACTTTCTTGAAGTAGGAAAAATTACATTTCAATTACTAGAAGGTTTTATAGGTGCTTTAATTATATTTTTGATACCATTTTTTATGACAATAATAATATACAATCAAAGATTCAGAAACAGATGGGCAATCAGAACTTACTATTTTATTAATAAAACATTATATCAAATAACCAAACACAATATACCAAAAGAAGATTTCAGAGACTTTAAAGATCAACTCAATTATGGAATTAAAATACTTCATTCAAAAAAGATGGAATTACCAAAAGTAGCAGCTTATGTTCTTCTAGATTGGATTTTTAATATAATGGTATTATATTTTGCTTTTAAATCTGTTGGTGTAAGCCTAAATATTTCCAATTTAGTTATAGGTTTTTCATTTGGGATATTGATGACTATAATCCCATTTATTCCTTCAGGACTTGGTTTTATGGAATTAATTATAAGTGCCTATTATTCTAATTATAATATTTCATTTGAATTAGCAATCTTTGCAAGTTTAGTCTTTAGAATATTTTATCATTTAATTCCTTTTTTAATAAGTTTGATTTTATATTATGGAATTAAGACAATGGATACAAACATTGAGGAGGTAAGATGAAAATTCAAAAATTTATGTCATATATTCCAAAAATTGATCCTTCTGCTAAAATACATTCTACTGCTATTATAATAGGAAGAGTTGAGATTGAAAGAAATGTATCTATATGGCCATACGCTGTATTAAGAGGAGATGTTGATTTAATTAAAATATCAGAAAATACTAATATACAAGATCATAC
>JAOAEH010000019.1 GCA_026416895.1 Elusimicrobiales bacterium | reverse complement strand
TTGTATAAAAAAAGGGAAGAGGATTTTAATTTAAGAGGTGTTAATTTTAGGGAGCTTGAAAGAATACTTTTACTTCAGGTTATAGATCATAATTGGAAAAATCATTTATACGAACTAGATCATTTGAGAAAGGGAGTTGTTTTGAGAGCGTATGGACAAAAAGATCCTTTAATAGAATATCAGAAAGAATCATATGCTCTTTTTGAAAGAATGCTTGATAGAATAAGAGATCAAATGATTGAATATCTCTTTAAAATACAACTTCCTCCAACATTAAAAATGAATTCTGTTCAAAATAAAAAAGAAAATGAGAACAAAAATTTTGCTTCTAAATCAGTTTCTAATTTTTCTTCATCAAACAAAAAAGATAAAGAGATTTCATTCAAGAAAGTTGGAAGAAATGATCCGTGCCCTTGTGGAAGTGGAAAAAAATATAAAAAATGTTGTGGTAAAAATGTAAATGTTTAACATATTTGTAATCAAAATTTAATATAGAATTTTTAATATAGAGATTAGTTGAAGGAAGGTGTTTTATGAGTATAAAAATTAAGTTTATATTATGGTTTAGTTTGTTAGGTGCATATATTATGACATTAGGAGGTATATTTTATCATAATTTGTTTAAATGGACTTTTGATGAAAAGTTAAAAGCAGATGTTATAGAAACAATAAAAACTTACGCTCCAACACTTAGAGAAGGGCTTCTTAAAAATCCAAGAAGTATTACATTTGAAGAGTTTAAATTAATGAATGAAACCATATCTAGAGATGAAAGAATAACTTCTGTTGTATATGTAAATAGAGCAGGAATAATAAGATGGCATAGAGAAGCAAGATTTATAGGTATGAGTTGGGATGAATATATTTCACAAGTTCCAATAATGACTGATGCTATTGTTCAAGCAAAAGAAGCAAAATCCCCAAAAGTAAGGCAAGTTCCTAAACAGCCTTATTATGAAATAGCAATACCTCTTAGCGTTAATAATGAGATTGTTGGAATGTTGTTGCTTCTGGTCTCTAGAGCTACTTCCCAAGCTTTAATATCTTCTGCTATGAAAAAATATGTAATAGGTGCAGTTTTTGTACTTGGAATTTTAGGTGTTCCCCTTTATTTATTTATCTCTAGTCATATTTTTTCTAAGATTGATATGCTTGTTGAAGCTATAGATGCTGCTTCATTTAAAACGTTTGAGCTTAAATTTGAAGTAAAAAATGATGAAATTGGTATGCTTGCTGAAAGTGTTAATAATTTGTTGAAGAAGTTTAAGAAGGAGATTGATGGCTATGTTAAGAAAGAAAAATATTTTAGAGAAATTGAAGAAAAATGGTGGAAAACTATTTTAAAAACAATAGTACCTCATAATGAATATGTTATAGTAGTTGATGAAAATAATAATGTTTTATATGCAAATTTTGAATTGAGAAATATATCAGGAAGTGTTCATCTGCTTGATGTTATAGATAGTCAACAACAAAATCTTTTAAGATTAGTAGGTCAAGCATTTGATAATCCTGGTGAAGTTATGGAAGGAGAAACTATTTTTAAAGGTCAAAACCTTGCTGTTAAAGTTGTACATATTGGGGATACTCCAGAGTTGAATAGAACATTAATACTTTTATATCCAAAGAAAGTTTATTAAAATATAAATTAATGGATTTTCTAGATCTCGTCAAAGCAAGAAAAAGTATAAGAAAATTTAAAGTTTCTTCTATATCTGATGATATTTTAAAATATATACTTGAATGCGGTATAAATTCACCTTCTGCTTGTAATATACAACCATACAGATTTATAGTAATAAGGGGTAGGTTTAAAGATAAATTTTGTAAAGAAGTTTTTAGTGGCATTTATCATTTTTGTAGTTTTGTAAAAGATGCATTTGTTATTATAGCAATAATTAGGAATAAAAAAAGTTTTAAAATGAAAATTGGGGAATTGGTAACTGATTGTGATTTCTCACTTATAGACATAGGAATATGTGGACAACAAATAGTTCTTGCTGCTACAGAAAAAGGACTTGGAAGTTTATGGATTGGTTGGTTTGATAGAGAAAAAGCAAAGAAGATGTTGAAAGTTTCTACTGATGAAAGAGTTGAAATTCTTATAGCAATTGGAGAAAAAGGAGAAGAGCCTAGTGAAAGAAAAAAGAAAACGTTTGATGAAGTTGTTTCTTTTATTGAATAGTATCTTTATTAGTTTACTTGTTTATTCACAGCAAACAAACTTTGAAAATAGAAAAACAGTTGAAAATCCTTTTCTTTTTTTTATTCTTTTGATTGGTTTAGTTTTGATTTATGTATATCTTGATTCAAAGAAAAAGAAGAAGAAAATGAAATGATTCTTCTTAAAAATGGTTTTTTTATAGATCCAATAAATCTTAAAATATCAAAATCTGATATTCTTATTAATGATGGTAAGGTTAAAGAAATTGGGAAGATTAATATTAAAAAGAAAAAGGTAAGAGTTATAAATTTAGAAAATAAATTTGTTGCACCAACACTTTTTGATATACATGTGCATTGTCGTGTACCTGGTAAAGAGTATGCTGAAGATTTTTATTCAGTTTCAAAAGCTGCAATTAAGGGTGGTATTTTAGATTTAGTTGCTATGCCTAATACTGTTGAAACTACAGATGATATTGTTATTTTAAAGAAATTAATAAAAAAAGTAAAAAAAGAAAGTTTAGTAAATATATATTTTACCTCTGCCATTACCCAGCAACAAGAAGGAATGGAAATAGTAGATATTAGTTCTAATTCGAAATATGTTGTGGGTTTTACAGATGATGGTAAATGGGTTTGTAACTTAGAGATTATGGAAGAAGCAATGAAAAAAAGTTTTGAGTTTGGTAAAAAAGTTTTTTCTCATCCTCAAATTCCATATAATAATGGCGTTTTAAATGAAGGTAAAATATCGAAAAAATTTAATGTGTTAGGTATTCCTTCGTGGACAGAATATATGGCTGTTTGGAGGGATTGTGTAGCTGCTATAGTTTTGGATTTACCTCTACATCTTCAACATCTAAGCACTACTTTTTCAGTTGAGATTGTGAGAGAAGCTAAAAAACTTAATAATAAAATAACAGCTGAAACTTGTCCTCATTATTTCTGGTTTAGTGAGGATGATGTAAAGGACGCAAATTTTAAAATGAATCCTCCCTTAAGGAAAAGAGAAGATTTAAAAGCTATAATAAATGCAATTTCTGAAGGAGTTATTGATGTTATTGCTAGTGATCATGCACCGCATACAGTAGCAGAAAAGTCATTAGGAATTGAAAGATCTCCTTTTGGAGTTATAGGACTTGAAACGCTTTTTGTTGCTTCTGTTGATAAACTTTATCTTGAAAAAAAGATTCCATTAGAAAAAATTGTACGCATGTTAAGTTTTAAACCTGCCAGTATATGTGGGGTAGATAAAGGGTATATTTGTAGGGGAAAGTCAGCTGATATATTAGTTTTTTCTTTTGAAAAGTGGAAATATGATATTTCATACTCAAAATCAAGAAATTCTCCATTTTTAGGAATGGATTTCAAAACTAAAATTGATATGGTTATAAAGAATGGTAAAATTTTGTATGAGAATGGAAGATTTTTTATATAAAAAGTTTATTCGTAAACTTTTATTTATGTTTGATCCTGAAGATGTTCATAATTTTGTTTTAGAAATATTTAGATATAGTAATTATATTCCTTTTTTTGAAAAAATTTTTGGATGTAGGATAAAGAAACCTGTTAATTTTCTAGGGATGAAATTTATAAATCCAATTGGTCTTGCAGCAGGTTTTGATAAAAACGGAGAAGTTTTTGATCTTATTGAAAAACTTGGTTTTGGTTTTTGTGAGATTGGAAGTGTTAGTTTGAAACCTCAAAAAGGAAATCCAACTCCAAGATTTTTTAGGATTGTGGAAGAAAATGCTTTAATAAATCATATAGGGCTTGAAAATAAAGGTGCCTATTATGTTGCTAAAAACATTGAAAAGAGAAAACATAAGGTAAAATTCCCTCTTGGAATAAATATTGTTAAAAATAACGATGTTGATTTTGAGCAAGCTGCTGATAATATTTGTGAGTGTTTTAAAGTGTTAAAAGATCTTGGTGACTTTTTTGTTTTCAATATAAGTTGTCCAAATGTTGAAAAAACTAATGAGAATATTGAGGTATATGTTGAAAGGATAATTGAAAAAATAGCTAATTTAACAGTAGATAAAAATTTTTTTATAAAGATTTCACCTGATTTGGAATATGAAGAAATTTATAAATTAATTAAGATATGTAATATTTATAAATTTGGTATAGTTGCTACTAATACAACATTGAGAAGGAATATTCTTAAAAGTAGAAATTTTGATAATGTTAAAGGTGGTTTAAGTGGTTTGCCTCTTTCAGAAATTTCTCTTGATGTGATTAGAAAAATAAGAGAGATAGATAGAGAAATACCTATAATATCTTGTGGAGGAATATTTAATAAGGACGATATAGAAAATAGAAAAAAATTAGGAATAGAAATTTTTGAAATATATACCTCTTTTATATATGAAGGACCAGGAATTATTAATAAACTTTGTCTAAATTTATAGTTATGAATTTTTTAATAATTGTATACAAAGGTATAGGTGATGTAATTCTAACAACTCCAGTGATTAAAGCTATAAAAAGGAATTTTAATAATTCTAAAATTTTTTTCTTAACTAAAAAATATTCTGCTGATATTCTTAAAAATAATTATTGGGTTGATGAGATATTAATAAGAGAAAACTTAAAAATTTCTTATTTGAGAAGTCTAAAAATAGATGTTTCCATTGATTACATGTTGTCTTCTTCATCTGCTTTTTATTCACTTATAAGTGGTGCAAAGAAAAGGATTGCATTTTGGAGAAATTGGGGTTTTATAGTTTATAATTTAATGGTAAAAAGTGAATGGGATGGTTATAATGTGATTAAGAGGTTTGAATGTTTAAAGGCTGTCGGTTTGGATTGGAGAAAAATTGATGACATAAAACCTGAAGTTTATTTATTAGATGATGAAAAAAAACGTGCGTTAAGAGTATTTGAAAGTTATGGCTTAACTCCAAAAAAAGATTTTATTATAAGTTTTGATATAACAAGTCCACGTATTGAAAGACAACCGGAAGCGGATGTTTTTATATATTTTGCTGATAAATTGGTGGAAAAAGGATATAAAACAGTTTTTTTGGCTTCTAATTTTGATTTTAGCTATATTGAAAATTCTGTGTATAAATTTTCTAAGTATAAGGAAAAACATATAGTTATCAAACACTTTAGTATAAGAGAACTTGCTTCCTCTTTATCTTTATGTGATTTTCATATTGGAACTTCCTCTGCTCCTATGCATATATCAGTATCATTAAATATACCGACATTTACCCTATATAATGCTTCAGTCACAAATCCGAGAGCTTGGACTCCACCTAATAGTGATATTCATTCTTATATTGCTTCACCAAATCGTTTTTTTGACAAAGTGGAGGTATGGAGTTTTTTGGAGAAACATATTAATAAAGTAATAATATGATATAGTATAATTATATTTGAGATTTATTGTTTTTTAAGGAGGAATAATGAATATACATATAGTTGGAAGGAAAATAAAGTTAACACAGGCAATAAAGGATTTTATAGAAAGCAAAGTTAATAATGTATTAGGATATATAAACAATTTAGTTTGGACGCAGGTAACTGTTGGTGTTGATAAAAAACAACATTATGCTGAAATTGTAGCACATATAGGACATCAAACTATTAAAGCTACTGCTATTTCTGATGATCTTTATTCGGCTGTTGATCTTGTTTTAGATAAGATAGAAAAGCAAGCTAAAAAATACAAAGAGAAAATTGTAGATTCAAGAAAAAATGTAGAAGAAGTTGAATATACTTCTCCTATAGTAGGAGATATTAGATTTTCAGTGATAAAAAGTGTTCCCGTTAAACCTATGACTAAAGAGGAAGCTGTCATTGAAATGGAGAGACTTGGTTATAATTTTTGGCTTTTTTATGATAAAGAGACTAATCAACCTCAGGTTGTTTTTAGAAGACTTGACAATACTTATGGTATACTTCAGCCGGTAAAGAAATAAGTTAATGAATAAGTCAATTACTGTAAGACAGCTTGTAAGAGAAAAAGGTAAAGATTTAGAGCTTAAGCTTATAGTAGGGAAAAGCTTTCTTGATCGAGAGATTACTGTAAGTGAAGTAAATAGACCAGGTCTTGCAGTTACAGGTTTTTTAGAACAGTTCAGAGCTGAGAGGATTCAAATAATTGGAAAAGGAGAATATTATTATTGCAGTTCAAGACCATATTCAAGGATATATAAAAATCTTAATAGAATGTTTGAAAACAATAAGGTTCCTTGTGTTATAGTAACAGGAGGGGTAAAACCAGCAAAGGCTCTTATAGATGCTGCTAAAAAAAATTCTATTCCTCTTTTTATAACCCCTTATGAGACTGCTGATTTTGTTAGAGAGCTTACCATATATTTAGATGAAAAATTAGCTCCTTCAATTGTTGTTCATGGAGTTTTAGTAAACGTTTATGGGCTTGGAGTTTTAATTCAAGGAGATCCTGGGATAGGGAAATCAGAATGTGCTATGGAACTTCTTAAAAGAGGGCATATTCTGATAAGTGATGATGTAGTTGAGATAAAAAGGAGAATTGGTCATATACTTATTGGTAGTTCTCCTAAAACTATTAAAAATTTTATGGAAGTTAGAGGTATAGGCATAGTTGATGTTGAGATGCTTTTTGGAGTTGGTGCTATACTACCAAGTTCAGCTATAGAATTAGTTGTTTATCTTCAGTCTGCTACAAATATTGATTTAAGTAAGTATGATAGAACGGGGCTTGAAGAGCAAACTACAAAAATACTTGATATTAATGTACCAATACTTAGAATTCCTGTTACTCCTGGGAGAAATCTTGCAGTATTGATAGAGGTAGCTTCACTTAATCAGAGATTAAAAAATAGTGGTTATTTTGCTGCAAAAAAACTAGATGAGGCTATTAGAAGGGAAATAAAGAAAAATTCTAGATGAAAAATATTTTTATAGTTACAGGTATAAGTGGTTCCGGGAAAAGTCAGGCTCTTAAATGTTTTGAAGATTTTGGTTTTCATTGTATAGATAATATTCCTGTTAAACTTATACCTTATCTTCAAAGGTTAATTCTAAATGAAGATTATTTAAATAAGGTAGCAATTGGAATAGATATAAGAGAGATGAAACATTCAAAAAATTTTACTTCGGTAATAAATTGTTTAAATACTAAAGGAACAGATTGTAAGGTTATATTTTTAGATTGTCAAGATAATGTTATAATTCAAAGATTTTCAGAAACAAGGCATAGACATCCTCTTGGTGAAAATTTACCTATTGCAATAAAAAAGGAAAGAAAAATACTTGCTCCATTAAAAGAACAAGCAGATAGAATAATAGATACAACAAAATTAACTCTTGGAGAGCTGAAAGAAATTATATCATCACTTGTTACCATCAAAAGTGTTTATGATTTTAAAATTAATCTTATATCTTTTGGCTATAAATATGGAGTGCCGATAGATGCAGATATAGTTATGGATGTAAGATTTCTTCCTAATCCTTATTATATTAAGGGATTGAAGAATTTAACTGGAATTGATAAAGCTGTGAAAGCTTATCTTTATAAAAATGTTATATATAAAAATTTTATATCGGAATGGTTTTCACAATTAAAATCACTTATACCGCTTTATATCAAAGAAGGAAAATCTTTTTTAACTATTGCTGTAGGGTGTACAGGAGGGAAACATAGGAGTGTGTGTGTGGTTAATCATTTAGTTGAACTTTTTAAAAAAGAGGGATATGATGTAAGTGAATTTCATAGAGATATGAGGAAGAGATAAATATGGTTGGTATAATCATTGTTACTCATGGGGAGTTTGGATCTTATTTGCTTGAAGCATGTGAGCATATAGTTGGTTCTAAACAAAATATTAAAAGTATTTCAATTCATAATAGAATGAGTATGGATGAAATAAAAAAAACTATAAAGATGATTACTGATGAAATAAGAAAAGAATGTTCAGGAATTATTTATTTAGTTGATATACCTGGTGGGACACCTATGAATGTTGTTGTCCCATTTGCAAAAGAAATTGAAAATTCATATGTTATATGTGGTGTCAATATGAGTATGTTAATAGATGCAATGACTTTGAAGGATAGGGTTAGTATAGATAAACTTGTTGAAAAAATTATTTCTGATGGTAAAAGGTCAATATGTGAAGTAAAGACTCTTCTTATAAAAAGTGAAGGTGGCTTAGGATGAATATATATAGAGTTGATGATAGACTAATTCATGGTCAAGTTGTTGAAAATTGGTTGGAGACTTTTTCAATAAATTTTATTGTAGTTATAAATGATTCTGTAGCCTCTGATGAATTGAGACAAAATATAATGAGATTTGCAGTTCCTGAAAATGTTTGTGTTTTATTTGTTAGAGTTGATGAAGTATCAAAAATCCATTTTGATAAAGAAAAGAATTATCTTTTTCTTTTTGAAAATTTGAAGGATGTGGAAAGAGCTGTTGAAAATGGTTTAAAAATAGATAAGCTTAATTTGGGGGGAATACATTTTATGTCAGGGAGAAATTACACACTAGGTAAAGTAATTTTTTTGAGTGATGATGAATGCAATTTATTGAAAAAACTATTATCTATGGGAATTGATATCTATAGACAATCAATTCCTCAAGAATCACCTGTTGAAGTGAAGGAAGAAATATGAAGAAATTTATTTTTGCTGTTCATAATCATCAACCAGTTGGAAATTTTGAATATGTGTTTAGAAACGCGTTTGAACTTAGTTATAGACCTTTTATTGATTTGATATTTAATTTGGAATACCCTAAAATATGTTTTCATTTTTCAGGAATATTGTATGAATGGATTGAAAAAAATTTTCCAAAGTATTTGGATATGATTCTAGAGATGGTTAAAAGAGAACAAGTTGAAATTTTGAGTGGTGGTTATTATGAGCCTATCCTTTCTATTATACCAGATAAAGATGCATTGGGACAGATCGAAAAGCTAAACTCTTATATATTTAGGAGATTTGGAGTTTATCCAAAAGGTCTTTGGCTTACAGAGCGAGTTTACCATCCAAAGATAATAGATTATCTTGTTAGATGTGGTATAGAATATATTGTTGTGGATGATACACATCTTTTAAACTGTGGTATAAATCAAAACAGAATAAATGATATTTTTATAACGGAAAATAATGGAAATAAAATCTATGTTTTTCCAATAAACCATAGATTAAGATATTTGATACCTTATCATCCTCCTTATAAAACATTAGAATATATAAACAATTTTACTGAAGGTATATTTGTTATGGCTGATGATGGAGAGAAATTTGGTTTTTGGCCAGAAAGCTATAGGTTGGTATATGAAGATGGATGGTTAAGGGATTTTTTTGAAACTTTAAGGAATTCATCTATTGTGATGAAAACATTTTCTATGTCTCTTTTAGAGCATAATAAGAAAAAGACTCTTGTATATATTCCAATTACTTCATATTTTGAAATGACAGAATGGGCTCTTGATTATGAAAGTGCTATTGAAATTGATGAATTTAAAAACTCTTCAAATGAAAAAAATCAGAGATTTATTAGAGGAGGCATATTTGAAAACTTTTTTACAAAATATAATGCTTCTAATATGATTCATAAGAGAGTTAGAAATATAAGTTTTAAACTTGAAAGAAATTATGATCCTATTGCTTGCGATTTTTTATATAGAGCCGAATGTAACTGTGGGTGGTGGCATGGTGTTTTTGGTGGAATATATTTACCACATATAAGACATGCTATATATGAAAATTTGTTGAGGTGTCAAAAAAGGATATTTAGAAGTTTGGATATTGTAAATGTGAATGTGTTTGATATTGATTTA
>JAOAEH010000004.1 GCA_026416895.1 Elusimicrobiales bacterium | reverse complement strand
CCTTCAATGATTTCTGCTATAGGTTACGGTGAATATAGACCAGTTGCTCCAAATGATACTCCTGAAAATAGACAGAAGAATAGAAGGGTGGTTTTTTTTGTAAAAACTTCAACGGGTAAGGTTAAAAAATGAAGAAAACAGTATCTTTAATTTTTGGTTTTTTATTTTCATCGTGTTTTTCTACTACAAACATTAAAGTTGTAGATTATACGGATGGTAGAATATCAGATTTATCTTTAAGTAAAAAAGTTGTTGGTAAAACTAATTTTTTATTTTTTACTTTTACAAAATATGGTATATTTCTCGATGGCTCAATAGTTGGGGTTGTAACTGATTATTATGGAAATCCTATAGAAGGTGTAACAGTAAAAGCAGTTAGTGATGTTGTTAAAAAAGAGGAGGAAAATGTAATTGAGGAAAATGTTACATCTCATGTAAATGTGAATTTTTCTGCTGGAGTTAGTGATAGTATGGGAATATATAAAATAAGGTTTTCAGTTCCAGTAATAGATAATGAGGTTGATATAAGAGGTAAACTTGTATATAATCCTGGTTGGGAACAACAGAAACAGAATTTAGGAAAGACTTATGAACCTCAAATAAAAGAGTCTCCTTTTAGGCTTTATTATAATTTGGATAGTGGTTTTCTTGCTTTTGGTGAAGGAGTGAGATCTGTAGTTGTAGCTCCTGTAGGTGAAGGTATTGGAAAGATGAAGGCCCTTCCAGGACAGAGACCACCTCAACCTCCACCTCAAGAAAAATCCTCTCAACAGGAAGTTAAACAAGAAAAACAGAAAAGAGAAGAAGATGATTTTTTTAAAGCATTTGGTTTTTAATATTTTTTGATTATTATTGATTAAAGTCTTAAATTTTGCTATATTTTTTGATATGATTACATTAATAAAATTCGGAACATCTGGATGGCGTGCTAAAATAGCAGAACATTACACTGTGGCAAATTTAAGAAAAATTGCTGTCGCCACAGCACTCCATATAAAAAACAACAGAAAATATGGGTATGGTGGTGAAGAATATGAGTTTTTTTTAAAATCTAAAGGAAGAAATAAGCCTCCCTTTCCATTAGTAGTAGTTGGGTATGATACTAGATTTTTTTCTGAAATTGCTGCTAGAATTGTAAGTGAGGTTTTTGCATATCATGGAATTCATGTTGTTTTTTCTAATATTGAAAGTCCAACACCTGTGGTAGGTTGGATGGTTATAGAATTAGGTGCTGTTGGAGGTGTAGTAATAACTGCAAGTCATAATCCTCCAGAATATAATGGTTTTAAGTGGACTCCATTTTGGGGAGGTCCCGCAAGTGTTGAAATAACAAGAGATATTGAAGAGAAAATATTTTCTATAACTGATTTACAAGCTGAAAAATATATTGATTTTGAAACTGCAATAAATAATGGAATAATAAAAGTAGTAGATTTCCATGAAAATTATTTTAATCAAATAAAAAAAATAATTGATTTTAAAATAATCAAAACTTTTAAAGGAAGTGTAGTTACTGACAGTATTTTTGGATGTGCACGGAGTTATTTAAGAAAAATAGTTGAAAGTGCTGGTATAAAAGTTAAGGGTATAAGAGAAGAAAGAGATGTTTATTTTGGTGGAAAAGCTCCTGATACAGATGAAGAAAATCTTTCAGCTTTGAAGGAAATAGTAGTAAAAGAAAAACATAGTTTAGGTATTGCTTGTGATGGAGATGCTGATAGATTTGGAATAATAACATCTAATGGAAAATGGCTTTCTCCAAATATTGTCTTGGCATTGTGTTATTATCACCTTATAAATAATAAAAAACTAAAAGGTGGGGTAGTTCGAAGCGTGATGACTACTCATATGGTGGATGTTATAGCAAAGGAAAATGGTTTTGATGTAAGAGAAACCCCTGTGGGTTTTAAATATATTGGTGAATTGTTAAGAACAGGTGAATACGTTATTGGAGGTGAAGAATCTGGTGGTCTTTCTGTAAGAGGACATGTTCCGGAAAAAGATGGGATTTTAGCTTGTCTTTTAATATTAGAATTGATGGCGTATGAAAGGAAAGAACTTGAAAAAATTATAGAAAATCTTGAAAAAAGATATGGTAAATTTTACAATATGAGAATCAACTTTAAAATTTCAGATTCTACTGATATTACTCAGATAATAGCTAAATTAGAAAAAAATCCTCCATTGAAAATAGCATCTAAATCTGTATGGAGAATAGATACTACTGATGGCTTTAAATTTATTCTTAAAGATGGTGATTGGTTAGGGTTAAGACCTAGTGGTACTGAACCAGTAGTAAGAATATATGCAGAATCAAGGAGTAATGATTTTCTTATGAAGATTATAGAAGAAGGGAAAAAAATTTTTAATGTCTAATAAATGAAAGGAGGATATAATGGAGGCAAAAATAAAAAAAATTTATGCAAGAGAAATTCTTGATTCAAGAGGGTTTCCTACAGTAGAGTGTGATGTATATCTTTCAAATGGAGCTTTTGGAAGAGCTTCTGTTCCAAGCGGAGCATCAACGGGAAGCAATGAAGCTATTGAATTAAGAGATGGAGAAGCTAAAAGATATATGGGTAAAGGTGTTTTAAAAGCTGTAGAAAATGTAAATATAACAATTGCTAAAGCAGTTAGTGGATTGAAAATATCAGAACTTGAAAAAATAGATAAAACTATGATTGAACTAGATGGTACTCCTAATAAATCTAAACTAGGAGCAAATGCAATACTTGCTGTTTCTATGGCTTGTGCAAGAGCAGGAGCTCAAAGTTATAAAATGCCTCTTTATTCATATTTAAGAAAGATTTATGGAATTAAGGATAAAGATTTTTATTTACCTGCTCCTATGTTGAATATTATAAATGGTGGTAAACATGCAGATAGTGGTCTTTCTATTCAAGAGTTTATGATAGTTCCAACTGGTGCTAGTAGTTTTAATGATGCTATAAGAATGGGAAGTGAAGTGTATCACTCCTTAAAAAAGATTCTCTCTTCAAAGGGATATACTGTTTCGGTTGGTGATGAAGGTGGTTTTGCTCCAAAAATTTTTACTCATGAGTCAGTACTTGAAACTATAATGGAGGCAATTTCAAAGGCTGGATATACTTCTAAAGAGATTAAATTAGCTATCGATGCTGCAGCAAGTGAGTTTTATAAAGAAGGTAAATATCTTTTTGAAGGATCTGTTGTAACTTCTAAAGAATTGATTGCAAAGTATGAAGAATGGAAAAAATATTTTCCAATAATAAGTTTTGAAGATCCTTTGTCGGAGCATGATTGGAATGGTTGGCAAAATATGACAAAGATTATGGGAAAGAAGGTTAGACTTGTGGGTGATGATATTTTTGTTACAAATCCAAAAATATTTTCTGATGGAATAGCACAAGGTATTGCAAATGCTATCCTTATAAAATTAAATCAAATTGGAACAGTTACAGAGACTGTTGAAGTGATAAATATGGCTAAAAAAAATGGCTATGCTACTATAGTATCTCATAGATCTGGAGAAACTGAAGATAATTTTATATCAGATTTTGTTGTTGCAGTTAATGCCGGTGCTATAAAGACAGGTGCTCCTGCAAGGAGTGAAAGGCTTTCTAAATATAATCAGTTAATTAGAATAGAAGAAGAACTTGGCAAAAAGTCTAAGTATGCTGGAGAACAAATATTTAATGTTAAATGAAAGTATATAAATTTAAGAGGAAGATTATAAGATGGACAATTTTAGTTGTTGGACTTATTTTTATATTGCCTGCTTTATGGAATGTAATTTGTAATACAGTTAAAATTTATTTTCTTAACATTAAAAAAAGAGAGCTTAGAATTGAAAATGAAAAATTAAAACAATATATTGCTGAAAGTTCAACTGAGGAGTATATAGAAAGAATTGCAAGAACTAAACTAGGACTTAAAAAATCAAATGAGATAGAATACAGATTTTTGTCAGAAAAATAGAAAATAGAATGAAAATCCTTACACTTGAAGTTGGAAAAATGCAAAATTTAACGTATATAATTTCTTTTAATAACTCGTATATAATTATAGACCCTTCATTTGGATATGATACTATAAAAAGATATATTTCATGTGATAAGGAAATATTTGTTTTAATTACTCATGGGCATTATGATCATGTTATGGATTGTAATAAATTAGTTGATTATTGTAGCAGTGTAAAAATATACTTACATAGTGCAGATAAGTTTCTTGTGCCTTTTAATCTAACTGAGTTTGTTGATGTTTCGAAAATTAATAATATTGATGTTGAAGATGAAAAGATAGAAGTAATTAAAACTCCAGGACACTCTCCTGGAAGTGTTTGTTATAAAATATCAAATCATCTTTTTACAGGTGATACACTTTTTTTTGATTGTTGTGGTAGAGTTGATCTTCCAGGTTCTGATCCCAAACAGCTTAGAGAATCATTATTAAAAATATATAACTTAGATGATGAAACTATTATACATCCAGGACATGATTATGGTGGTAAAGAAATTATTCTAAAAGAAGCTAAAAAAATAAATCCATTTTTGTATTCACTACCTGATGCGAAACTTTTCTTTTCAATGATATTATGAAAATAGCTGTAGTAAGTGATTTTGATGGAACTTTAACGAAAAGAGATGTAGGAGATATGTTGCTTTTAGAATTTAACAAAGCAACTTTGAATGAAATAGAGGAATCATATAAT
>JAOAEH010000084.1 GCA_026416895.1 Elusimicrobiales bacterium | reverse complement strand
GGAAAATTTGGTTTTTGAAAAAGATTATATGCTAGGCGGTGGATATGGAACAAGAATATACAAAAATATATTTTTAGGTTTTAAGGCAAAATATATTTCATCTACTCTTGCTGAAAAATATTCTGCTTCAACTTATGCTTTAGATATGGATTTTCTTATAAATACACCTACTAGATATATTTTTAGAATTGGTGTTGAAAATTTTGGAGGTAGTATAAAATATTTAAGTGCGAAAGAGTATTTGCCGAATTTTTTTATTGCTGAAATTTCCAAATATTTTAATTTTAGAGATTTATTTTTATCTATTGGTTTTGGTTTTAGAAAGTCAAAAGATTATTCATCAACTTCTATTGCGGGTGAGTTTTCTGTCAGAAAATTTCCGTTAAGAGTGCTTGGTGGTTATAAAAAGGGAGTGAATCTGTCAAGATATTTTACAGGCCTTGGTTTGCTTATAGAAAATGTTTATCTATCTTGTTCTTTTGAATTTCCATCTATCTTAGGTTCAAATGGTATGAAAATTTCATTTACTTATTTTTTTACTACTCCAAATATTTTTCCTTCAGATTATAATAATAAATATGATATTAAAAATAACCAAAAGTTAAAAAAGGATATTCATTCTAATTATATTGATAAAACTAAAGAAAAAAAATTTTCTCCATTGCATCAAAAAAATGAAAATTATGATGTGATAATTTTTTAAAATTCAAAGTGTTTTTTTAGAAATGATAAAATATCTCTATGAATAAACAATATTCTATTGTGTATGAATATAAAGGAGCGCTTTATTTAAATATTACGAACAGATGCCCTAATTTATGTGTATTTTGTATAAAGTTAAAATGGAATATGAATTATCGGGGGTATAATTTGAAGATAGACAATGAACCTTCCTCTGATGAAGTAGTTAAAGAGATAGTAAAAAAATTTGAAGAAAGATATTATAATGAGATAGTTTTTTGTGGTTATGGTGAACCTTTAATGAGATGGGATGTTGTAAAAAAGATAATTAGTGAAATACGCAAAGGTATGCTTAATAAGGTAACTAATGATATAAGAATTAGAATTAATACAAATGGCATGGGGAATTTGATTTGTAGGCGAGATATAACTGAAGAGCTTTGCATTGTTGATAGTATTTATATAAGTTTAAATACAGTAGATAAAATTAAATGGTATGAAATTATGAGGCCATTTGAACAATTTAAGGAGGGAGCTTTTGAGTCTGTAATAGAATTTATTAAAAACGCTAAAAAAAGTGTAAAAGAAGTTGTTGTAACTGCGGTTGATTTAAAAGGAGTTGATATAAAAGCTGTAGAAAAATTTGCAAATGAATTAAATGTTGGGTTCAAGTTAAGGCCATATTTGGATGAATATGAAGAGACTTGAAAAAAAGGATTTTCTTATAATTTTAATTGGTGTATTGTTTGTATTTCTAGTTATTCCAATTCCTATAATGAGAAAGGTATTTTCCGAGTATTTTGGTTTTTTGGATAGGTGGGTAGATAAACCAATGAGGTTTGTTAAAAAATCTATTGTTTCAAAAATACCTCCAATGAATACTTCTGAATCTGGAGATATGAATTTCCCTAGTTTGCATGTGATTAATATAGTTTTGGAGATAGATGCTTCAAATGTTTTGATTGTTGGAGATTTTACTAAATGGAGAGCTCGCCAGATGATAAAAGGTTCTGATAAAAAATGGTCTTTTAGTGTACCTGTAGTCAGTGGAAACTATAGATATATATTTCTAGTTGATGGAAAAGAAGTTCTTGATCCGCTTAATCCAGAAGTTGATTTTTATAATGATAAAAAGGTTTCAGTAATTAGGGTAAAATGATTTTTTTGTTTTTATTACTTTCCTTTTCAATATATTCAAGAGATATTGGGTTTTTATTAGTATCTTCAACTAAAACTTTAGAGCATATTTGTAATTTAGCGAGTAAAAAAAATATGAAAATCTCTTTTTCATATGTTGGAGAAAAACCTGATGCATGTAATGTTTATGATTTAGAGTATGTTGAATATGTTAAATTTCCTATAGGAATTTTTTCAAGTAAAGGAAAAGAAAAAGTATTTTTAAATTTTTCTGATTTATCATTGTCAAAGGATTTTTTTGAGTGTATTTATTTTAGTAATTTAACTTCAAAATCTTTAGGTTTATTTATTGAAGGTTCATTTCTTCCTTTATCGATGTGGGATTTAATTCCCTCATCCTTTTTATGGGTTAGTGGTGGTGTTGTGAATTATGATGCTGTTTCAAGTTTATATGAATATAATGGCAGAAAAATTATTTTTTTTGAGCTTTTAAAATCAACATCACAACTTTTAACTTCTTCCTCTACCTTGTTTTTAGTTGATGAGAGAGTTTTTCAAGGTAATGTAATAAGTATATTTGATAGTTTTTCAGATAAATTAAATATGGTTAAAGTTTTAGATGTAATATATTCGATGAGTTCCTCTTCAGAAATTGTTTCGTATTTTCCATATTATAATTTTTTGAATAATTTAGATATTAATTTTCTCTATTTTATAAATAGAATATCAAAAGATGTTTTTTCTTATCGGAATGAAGTTGTATCTTCTCAAGTTATTTCAAGCTTATGTGATTTAGTTTCTTTATATCCTCCAAGATCAGATAATTTAGATGAATTTTATGAGAAAGCGAGGAATATATCTTTTGAAGTTTATTCTTTGCTTTCAATACCTACTCCATCATTCATTTATGATGATTTTTTGTTAAATAATATCAGTGATTATAAAATAGAAAAAACTACATCTTCTGTTAAATATATTTGCAACAAATCAACTTTTAGTTTAACTTTAAATGAAGATTCTGCTTTGTTTTCTATAGATGTTTCTAGCTTTGGTTTTAATGATATCCATATATACATTGATATAAACAAGAGAGCAGGACAGGGAAGTAGTAGTGTAATATTTAAAAGTGAAAAGATTGATAATAACTTGGCTTGGGAGTATGCTTTTATAATTAATAGTAAAAATGCTAGATTTTATAGATCCACAACAATTGATTATAAGCTTTTAAATGAATTTCCTGTTTTATTTAAAGATGGTATAGTGATTTTCAAAGTTCCTATCAAATATCTTGTTGGTAATCCTCTTAGTTGGAGATATATAGTTATCGTATGGAAAGGAGAAAAAAATATTTATGGCTTTTTTAGAAAAGTCTCTCCTAATGTAATTACGTCTATTTATGATTGAATTTGAATATTTTTTTTGCTATTCTAATTTATATGATTTATGTTTTTATTTCTCTTAATATAATTTTGCTAATAGTTTTATTTATTGTTCTTAATAGATTATATCAGTTAAAACTTTCCTCTTCTAAATCTCATAAGAAATTAGACTATGAAAATTTAAAAAAGATATGGAATAAAATTGATGAACTTCTAGTTGATATGATATCTATCCACAATTATGGTATGAGCGGAGTGTCTATTGGGAAGGAAAGAGATTTTTATCAAATGGCACTTGATAGGGCGTGTGATATAGTTGAGTCTAAACGTGGTTCTATCATGCTTTTTGATGAGAAACAACAATGTCTTGTAATTGTTGCAAGTAAAAATATAAGACAGGAATTGGTTGAAAATATAAAGCTTAAACCGGGGGAAGGGGTTGCGGGAAGAGCTTTTGAAAAAAGTGAGATAATATTTGTGACAGTTCCAGAAAAAAATCCAAATTATGAAAAATTTATGGGATACGAAGAACAGAAAGAGCCATTTATTTCGTTGCCTCTGAAATCAAGAGAAAGAGTTTTAGGAGTTTTAAATATTCATCTTCCTGAAAATAAAACATCTTTTTCTGAATGGGATTTAAAATTTTTAAATATTATAGCTGATGAGATTTCTGTAATGATAGAAAATATTTTTTTATATCAGAGTATTGAAAAATTTTATTTAGAATTAGTAGAGACGTTAGTAAGAATTATAGATGCTAAAGATTCTTATACAGGAGATCACGCTTCCAGAGCAAGAGAGAGAGCAGTAAAGTTAGCCAAAAAATTAAATGTTCCTCAACAGATGATAAAGTCTATTGAATATGCTGCACTTTTACATGATATGGGAAAAATAGGAGTGAATGAGAAAATATTAACAAAACCAGGTAAGTTAACAGATGAAGAATATAGAGAGATGAAAAAACACCCTGAAATTGCTTATCAAATACTTTCCCCAATAGAATTTTTAAATCCTGTAGCAAAAATGATACGATATCACCATGAATGGTATAATGGAATGGGGTATCCAGAAGGGTTGAAAGGTGAAGAAATTCCTTTAGGTTCTAGAATTGTGAGTGTAATAGACGCTTGGGATGCAATGACTTCTGACAGACCTTATAGAAAAGCATTATCTAAGGAACAAGCAATAGAAGAGCTTAAAAAAGGAAGCGGGAAACAATTTGATCCAAAAGTTGTTTCAGCATTTTTGGAATTACTAGAAGAAGAAAATTTGTCAAGGTAGAAAAGTGCTATACGTTATAGCTACACCAATAGGAGATATTTCAGAATTAACACCAAAAGCAGTTGATACATTAAAAAGATCTGATTTTGTTATTTGTGAGGATACAAGGGTATCTATAAAACTTCTCAATCATTTCGGTATAAAAAAAAGAGTTATTCGTTATAATGAATATTCAGAAAAATCACTAGAAGAAATTCTGAATTTACTTTTATCTAATAGAGATATATCACTTATTACAGATGCTGGGATACCAGTTATTTCGGATCCTGGGTGGAAAATAGTTGATTTAGCAAAAAAAAACAATATTAAAATTAAAGTTGTTGGAATCAATTCTTCATTAATAATGGCACTTGTAGGTAGTGGGTTTGATGCAAGTAGATTTACTTTTTTAGGTTTTTTACCAAGATCTAGTTCAAAAATAAAAAAGATCTTGGCACAAGCCGTCTCCTTTGGTTATCCATTTGTTGTATATGAATCTCCAAATAGAGTTATTGATTTGCTTTTGTTTATAAAAGAAAATTTTGGTGAGTTGGAATGTGTTATAGCAAGAGAGCTTACAAAAATTTATGAAGAATGGATATATGGAAATGTTTCTCAAGTTTTATCTAAGTTAAAAGAAAAAGATAAAATATTTGGCGAATTAACTTTGGTTTTTTCTTCTTTTAAAACTAATTTAAAAATTAATTCAGTTGGATTTGTCTGTAGTGGTAATACTTGTAGGAGTGTTATGGCTGAGATGTATACAAGAAAAGTTGTGATGGATAGAAAAATTGATATCAGAGTGTCATCAGCTGGAATGTATGTAGATGAAAATTCTTCTGTCCCACAAGAGGTTATAAAAATTCTTGAGAAAGAGGGTATAAAGATTTCAAATAATTTTCCGCGTCAAATAGACAGGCCTTTTGTGGAATTAAATGATTTAATATTAACTATGACAAAAGAACAAAA
>JAOAEH010000011.1 GCA_026416895.1 Elusimicrobiales bacterium | reverse complement strand
CATCTATACTTACATCACCACCATGAGCATGATTAATAACTACATCCTGTATAATTTTTAAACCCATTTTATGTGCTTTTTCTATTAAATCTTTGTAAGTATAACCTGGAGATTCCAAATGAAGATCCACTATTGATAAATCCCATGCCCAATAACCATGATATCCAGCCGCATCATAAGTTTTAGATGAGTTTATATATCTGCCTGGAGGCTGCATTACAGGAGGAGTAATCCAAATTGCTGTGAAACCCATATCTTTAATATAGTCAAGATTTTCAATCAAACCTTTAAAATCTCCGCCTTGATAATATCTTAAATTACCTGGAATATATTCATCACCCCAAATATTGTTATTTGAAGGATCTCCATCAATAAATCTATCAGTAACAATGAAATAAATACTTTCATCTCTAAAATCACCTCCATCTAAAAAAACAAAAAAACAAAGTAGAATAATTATTAAATTCATAATTATATTAAACCAAAATTTAAACATAACTAAAAATATAGTAAAATCATAATTATGGAAAAATTTTATCCAGAAAAACTTGATGAAAAAACAATTGAATACTTTAACAAACATATCACCGATGGTAATAATATAAAAGAAATTATAACTAAAAAAATTAATGAGCTTGGAATAAAAAACATATCTATTACTGAAATAGATTCAAATTTAATTTCTCTAATAACATTAATAAATAAACCAAAAAAAGTTTTAGAAATAGGATGTTTTTTAGGATATTCTGCAATTACAATAGCTAAAAATATGCCAGAAGATGGAAGAATATATGCAATTGAAAAAAATGACCAATACACACAGATTGCATTAGATATTATAAAAGAGATAGGTTTTTCAAATAAAATAACTGTAATAAATGAAGATGCTATAGATTACCTACCAAAACTATCAAAAATTTCTCCTTTTGACATGTGCTTTATAGATGCTGATAAAGAAAATTATCCTACGTATTTTAAATGGTCAATAAAAAATATAAAAAGTGGTGGAGTTATAATAGCTCATAATGTATTTTTAAAAGGAAAGCTATTTTATGATGGAGATGATAAAGAGCAAAACAAAAAATCACGAGGAATGAGAGAATTTTTATACAATTTTTTTACAGAAGAAAAAATTATGCATCGTTCAATTATACCTACTCCAGATGGGCTTGCCATTGCCATATTAAAATAATTTTTCTTCAACAATTTTAATACCAAAATAAATAGAATTATTTTTAAAATACACATCAAAAGGTAACAAATTATCCCATACAATATATTGTATTTTCCTATTAATTTTAGAATTTTTTTCAATTTTTAATATAAGATTTTCTGCTATAATACGTTTATCTTCATATGATGAAAGATTTTCAATATTTAATTTAGATTGTATTGAATTAAAATAATTTCTAAGTTCTAACAAATCATACTCAATTTTTTCATGAAATTTAAGTTTCAAAATTTTACTTTCTAAAACAAAAAAAATATAGTCAATTAAACAACTATAATATCTATTAAGTCTTTGAGAAATTTTTTTATTTTCATTTATAAAATCCAATATTCTAGAAGTATTTTCTATATCAGACCACAAATGTTGAGCTTCTTTAATAAAATCAGGAAATTTTAAATCTGCTTTATTTAAATATTCTAATCTAAATAAAATTTTAGAAAACAACTCTTTACAGTTTTTTTGTTCTAGCATTCTAATACGAATTGCAATACTTTTCAATATTAACTTCCTTTTCATATTTAATAAAACTTCATTCAATTTACTAAGATGGTAATTATCTATTATCTTTAAATTTTTAATTGTTGAAATATAATTACTAAAAAAAACATAGTAATCATCACATTTTTTAATTATCCCTAAAATATCTTCAACTTTATATCCAGAAAGGACTGAATAAACATTATTTATTGCAGCAATTTCATCATAAATAGCCTTCTTATTAAGCTTATAGTAATTATAAAAATTAAATTTTTCAACACTAAAACTATCATTGTTATTGCTTAAAAGTTCAAAACTATAATCCCCTTCTTTCCAATCAGTATCAAAAAGTAGTGAAGAAAGTTCTCTCATAGTTTCTTGCTTTAAATTGCCTTCGGCAGCTTCAGTCATTTTGTCTATTAATCTTTTAACATATGGATTAAGATAATATTCATAAACCGTATATGAAACATTAAAACCTCCTATATTTCTAACTTTATCTACAAAAAGCTCACTAGCTTTATGTGGATTTAACTTTATCCACTCCATTATACAAAGCCTCATTTCAGAATATGTATTATGCTGACAAGAAATTTCAAACACAAACTTTTCATCCTCAGCCAAATTATCAGCAACAATACCTCTAAAAAATTTATCAATCATTATCTTTTGTTTTATATCATCAACAGTGAAAGAAAATACTGAAAACACAACAATTAAAAAAAATTTCATAAAAAATCTCTAAATAAATATATAAACTGAGATATAGCCTTCATAGAAAGCGGCATTTTTTTTATCTTATCAAAAGTAAGTTCAGTACAATTATTAATATCTTTTTCAAAATTTTCTTTCATTTTAGCTCCTATAATCTCGTCATATATGTTTATATTCAATTCAAGATTATAATGTAAACTTATGTGATCTAGATTATGAGAACCTAGAGAAACCCATACACCATCTATAACAGCACTTTTTGCATGTAATATTTCTTTTTGCCATTCATAAACTTTAATACCATGTTTAATTAAATCTTTAAGTATTGTAAATGATGCAAGTCTAACATAAGGATGATCAGTTTTATGTGGTACTATTATTTTAACATCAACTCCTCTCATAACTGCTCGTTTTAAACATCTTGCTAATTGCTTATCAGGCAAAAAATATGCATTCATTATATATATAAAATCCTTAGCATTATCCATAGCATATCTATAAGCTTTTCTTACAGATCTAATATTAGTTATACCAAACTCATATACAAGCATCACATATACATCTCCACATCTACAACTAAACGGAATATCAAAATAATTACCACCACAACGAATCCAATTATCACGGAATATTTTTGTAACTTCATATACAGCCTCTCCACTAAAACTTATCCCAATATCTTTCCAATTCCTTCCACCTATTGAATATGGGGCATAATCAAGGCTCAAATTAAAACCTCCAATTATTGCTTTACTAAAATCACTTATTATTATTTTTCTATGATCTCTTCTAAACCATTTTCTAACAGAAGTAAATAGTTTTATAGGATTGTACTCTATTACTTTAACACCATTTTTCTTTAGTACTGAAAAATACTCTTTTGAAGTATTTCGACTACCTATACTATCATATATAACATACACATCAACCCCTGAACTTGCCTTTTGACAGAGAATTTGTTGTAATTTAATTCCTAAACTATCATCAGCAATTTCATAAAACTCAAGAAATATTGATCTTTCTGATTTTTGAAGAATATCAAATATAGTCTCAACAAATAATTCACTAGAATCTATAATAGTGATATCACATGCTCTAACAAGCAAAGATGGATCTGAGCAATATTTTTTTATACGATATAAATCCATAACAATATTTTAATAGTTATAAAAAATTTTTTTCAAATAAAAATATTTATTTAAATCAAAATTACAAATTATTTCTGAATAAAAATTGTTAGCTGTACATTTAAGATTAGAATCAATTTGAGAAAATAAATTTTTAGCTTCATTATATCTTTTTGTTTCAATATAAAAAAAACAAAGTTCTAATTTAGCATCTCTAAAATTAGGCTCAAGTTCTATTGAATTTTTAAACCAATATTCTTGTTCATCAGCTTTAAAACTTTTGTAAAAAATTCCATTAAAATAACTCAACACTGCATTCAATGGTGAATAGTAATAAGCATACTCACTAACTGCACCTTTCCTGAATATATTTTTAGAAGAAATAACTTCTCCATAAGCATTATAATATATTTTGTTAGATATATGCTCCTCACTTTTACCTTTAAAAGGAAAATATAAAAAAACAAAAAAAAATATAAGTGCCATTTTTCTTATTTCAAAATTAAAATCACTTTTATTATTTGTAAAAGATATGCCAATAACCATAAAAAAAATAACCCTTATGAAAGGTAAATATAATATACTATCAAACATAAAAAAAGAAAAGATACCCAAAATTAAATAAAAAAATCTTTTCAAAGCTGAAAATATAATAATAAAAAAAGGAACACTCATCAAAATTCCACCTTCTACTAACATATTCAAAAAATGACTATGTGAATGCAAAGCAGAATGATTATAATAACATAAACCATCATAATATGGAAATTTAAAAATTTCAAAAACATTTTCAAAACTACCCAAACCCCAACCAAAAAAAGGACTATTTAAAAAAGCTTTAATTGAAACTATATAAAAATCAATTCTTTTATACGCTTTAGGATCATCCAATTTTAAAATATTATTAAAGTTTAAAATAACAAGTATTAAAGTTAATAAAAACATTATTAAAATCAACCTAGAAATTTTAAACCTAAATTTAAAAAACTCTGCCACACTAATTAAAATTATTGCTAAAATCCCGCTTCTAGATGCACAAATAAAACAACCTAACCACATTAAAATAAAGAAAATTATATAAATAAGATTAAATCTTTTATCATCTAATAAAAAACCTATAGAAACAACATAAAAAAATGCTTGATAATTTGGATTTTTCGAAGTAAATAAAAATGATTGATTAAACAATTTATTAATCATCATATCAATAAAAACTATCAAGGAAAGTATATATATAGTTTGTTTTAGAAAGACTATATAAGAATCATTTTCATCAGATAAAGAAATCATAAATAAAATAGACAATAATTCAACATAAAACCAATCAATAGATTGAGGAAAATTAGAAAAAACTAAAGAAGTTATTAAAGATAAAATATACAGAAAAATATAATATGAATTTATTTTAACATTTTTAAAATATACAAATACAAACATTAAAAATGATAAAAAAAATGAAATTTTAAAATCTAACAAACCATCTGAAATAAAACCAATAATTAAAAATATTAATGTTATTATTTTCATTAAGATCTAATGTGTTTTTTCATTCTTTCATACACATCTAAAACTGCATCTTGATCCATATTTTTATAATTTTTAATTAGAGTATAATATATATCTCTCCGATATGGATTTAATAAAAGAATATATTCAAGTGACTTCAAATAATTAATAATTTTGTTTGGCTCTTTATTTGCTAAA
This sequence comes from Elusimicrobiales bacterium, assembly GCA_026416895.1. Classification (GTDB taxonomy): domain Bacteria; phylum Elusimicrobiota; class Elusimicrobia; order Elusimicrobiales; family UBA9959; genus JANZZP01. The sequence continues at coordinate 15,510 of JAOAEH010000011.1, read as the reverse complement.
GATAGATAAATGTTAGCCCTATTTATAGCAATATCTATATTCGAAGGATATTTTTTAATGCCAAATTCTGCTAGTTTAACAGCTTCTGAGTAATTATTAATACCTAATAAATATCTGGATTTTCTAATTATATAATCCACATCAAAAAGTAAGTAACATAAATAAACAAAATAAACCAAAAAGAAAAAAGTAAAAATCAAGATAAATTTTATTAATTTTCTAGATAAATCATTAATTATAAACACATACGACTTATTCCTCAATGAATAAGCCAAATAAAACATAAAAAGCCACCAACCACAAACTGTATCTAAACCTATGTCAAAAAACGAATAAATAAGCAAAGCAATAATAATATACTTTTCAATAGTGTAAATCTTTTTAATTGAAAGAAAAACAAAAACAACAAAAAAAATAAAACTAAAAATACCACCTTCTGCTAATATACCCAAAAAATAATTATGAGGATATATACTTTTAAGTTCAGAATTTGAAAAAGCAGATACTATATGAGTAAAAGAAGAATAACCCCATCCAAAAATTGGCCTTTCATAAAACATTTTTAAAGCTGACCCCCACCAAGATAATCTATCAAATACAGATTTAGGCTCAATAAAAATAATAAGAAATAAAAAAAGTATAGAAATAATAAATAACATAATCTTATTACTCTTCCAGTCAATATTTTTTCGGTTATCAAAAGCATAAAAAACACAAGACATTAATATAGAAAATATACTAGCTATTGATTTTGTAAACAAAATAGCTACAAAAAATAAAATTGCATAATAATATTTTCCCTTAGACAAAAATATTGCACTAAAAATCATAAATATAAAAGCAAAAAGATTTAAATTACCTTTTTGGGAAATTCCTAAATCAATAAAACTATCTAAAATAAATAAAAGTAAAGTTAAAAAAAATAAAAAATAATACCATTTTATTTCTATCTCCTCAACATTCAATACACAAAAAAATATTAAAAACCCAGAAACTAAATTAACATACTCATAAGAAATCAAATTTTTTATTGGACTAAAAGCATAAGAAAATATAAAACTACAAAACAGATAAAAAAAATATTTAATTTTCGACAATAATATTATTGTTTCTTTAGAGATAGAATAATAAATAACAAAAAAAAATGAAAATATTATCAAAAAATTAAACAAAAAATACAAATAAATATTCCAAAAAGGATATAAAGCAGAAGTTAAAAATGGAATAAATAAAATAATTCGCCTTATATCTGAAATGCTAAAATAATCAAATGACTGATTCCATCTAAAATTCATTCAAGAATTTTTGGAGTTACAAAAATAAGAAGTTCCATTCTGTTTTTTTCTTTTGATCTTTTCTTAAATAAATATCCAATTATTGGGATGTCTCCAAGAAATGGAACTTTATAAAGATAATCAGTTTCAGAATCATGAATTAATCCACCTATAACAATAGTTTCCCCATCCTCAACAACTACAGTAGTATCTGCAGTTCTTTCATCTATTGAAGGTGGTTGAAATTGAGCTGTTTGTGAAGGTTTTGAAACTTTTGGAGTTATCTTCATTATTATTCTACCATCAGAAGTAATTGTAGGCAAAACATTTAAAACTATTCCAGCTGTAACATAGGTAACCTTTTGAGAAGAGACAGAACCACCAGGAGTATTTGTAATTTCCGTAGTAACATAAGGTATTTGATTAGTTATATTTATACTCGCTTCTTTATTATTCAAAGTTGCAATTTTCGGATTTGAAAGAATATTTGCTTTACCTTTTTTAGCGGCTGCACTCAAAGTAGCATCTAACACAGTCTTTGATGTAACCTTCAAAAATCTAAAAGAACCGTATATCTGCTCAGGTGGTAAAGAAACACCACTTCCACCAGCATACACAGGAAGAGCATAAAGAGGATTTCCCGCCAGATCTTTCACAATATTTTGAGGATTTTTCATTCCTATTTTCGTTGTCCCTCCATCATAAGCAACACCCCATTGAACACCAGTATGAAGGCCACTATCTAAAGAAACCTCAACAAGTTTTGCTTCTATAAGAACCTGTTTAGGCATCCTATCCAGTTTTTTTACAAGTTTTTCAATAGATTCAAGCCCATACAAAGTATCGGTAACTATAAGAGCATTATTAGTTTCATCTACATTACATTTTGAAGTAGTCCTTCCTTCAGCTTGAGCTATAGATTCAATTTGAGCCTTTAGATCTGAAGCTTTAACATAATTTAAGAAAAATATTTTTGTTTGTAAAATTGAATTTTTTTGAGAATCAAGTATTTTTTTAGGAGTAGAAATCTTTATTATATTGTCACTAATCTGTTGAGCAATAAGACCTTTCATATCTAAAACAGTTCTAAAAGCTTCATTAAAAGGAACATTTTTTAAAGAGATTGATACATTACCAAAAACATCATTATCAAAAATAACATTTATATTAGCTCTTTGCATCATATGAAGTATCACAGTTTTCACGTTAGTATCAACATATTCCAGATCTATTCTATATCTTGGGAGACTCTCAATAATATCCATGCCTTTAAATTCCTTTTTTTGTTTTGGAGGAATAACTTTAACTACTTGCGAACTAGAAAAATTTTCATACTCAAATAGTTTAATGCTAATCACTTGATCTCCTTCAAAAACATTATAATCAACTGGAACTTTTGTCTTAATATTAATTTTTATAGTTGGCCCAGAATCATTAATCAATACTTTATCAATTAAAAACGATGAAGATGGAATATATTCTTTTTGTGTTTTGACAATCGTTTCTTTAGCCTCAAAAAGAATATCCTGAAAATCAATTTTTGATATATTAAATTTTATTTTAGGACCTTCATAAACTATACTCACCAGATTATCAGAAAGCTTAATAGATTTAATTACTGTTTTTGTTTCCTGACCTATAAGTAATTTTGAATTAATAATTAAAATTAAGATAATCTTAATCATAAGTCATCTCCCTTATTAGAAATTTTAATTTCCTTTTTTCTGCCATTTTTTTTATCTTTTATTATAATACTCTTACTTAAAATATCTACTGAATACCCATTAATAACCTTTCTATTTAAAGTATAAATATTTCCATTCCTTACTATATAAATTTCACCAGTTGAGCTATCTTTTAAAAGTGCTTCCTTAAAATTAGAAGTAGACATTATTCCTTCCAAAACAATATTATCAATATTAAAAACAGACGAATCAACACAGGTTGAAACAGATAGCTTATAAGAATAATTCATTGTAGAAGGAGTATTAATATAAGTCCTAACCATTGGATTCCTCTGATTTAGTGGTTTATAAATTTTCTTTTCAGAAATATTTTGACTAGATATAACTACATCAGGAACTATTTGGCAAAATAAATCAAAACTAAAAAGAAAATATAATAGTATCATATACCCTCCAAATATTGATAAGAAACAAGCACAAAATTTACAACAGAAACTTCACCTCCACTGATAGTTAAGTTTTCTATATGAAGTATTCTATCCTCAACTGCTAAATCAGCTAAAAATTTTCCTATGTCATGATAACTTCCTTTAACTGTCAAATTATAAGTTATTCTAAAATAATATGTTTCATTCACTGTAACTCCTGGTACTATTGATTCAATAGAAACTAAATTTTTATCAGCTAGCCTTTTAACTAATCTAAAAAGTTCAGATATATTCCTATCCACTGGTATTTTGTTTTTCAACTCTTCCTTTTGATTTTGAAGTTCGGAAAGTTTTTTTTGTAAATCTGGATATTTAGATACTATATTTTTCGCTCTAGATATTTCTTTCTCCATTTCTTTATTTTTAACTTCAAGATTTTTTATCTCCTTAGATAAAGGAAGCCAAAAATAAGAAAGATATACATAAAAAAAACCACCGATAATTAGTATTGATAAAAAAAATCTTAAAATTACATCTTTATTAAATTTTATATTTTTCATATTTCATATTTATATTTATAAGAAATTTGAGTTGTATAATAATCAAAAGAATAATTAATAGCAGCTATCTTTGCATCAGAATATCTTTTCTTATTAGAATCTATGTATGAAAACCACCATAAAAGATCTTCAAGACTATTAGAATTAACATTAATTTTCACTTCTATAAAATCAGAAGTTGTTCTTGTATCAATTCCAGAAAACCAAACAGTTGCAGGAAGATTATTAACTAAATCCTGCATGAAAGCAACATAATTATATCTGTTTTTATTGAGTTTTTCAATTTGAAAAATATAATTCTCTACTTTCTTTATATCATCTTCTATTTTTCTAGATAAAATAACTTGGGATTCAAGTAACTTATATTCTCTAACAAAATTCTCATTTTCTAGTTTTAATGATTTGTATTTTGTATAATGAAGAACTGAAACAAAAACTAAAACAACTATCAAAATTATACCGACAACAATTAATTTTGCTATTATTATATTTGAATATATTTTTTCAACATATTTTTTTGGTGTAAAATTTATTTGAATCATAAATTCCTAATACTTCTAAGTGAAAGACCAGCGGCCACACATAAAGAATTCCTTACATAGTCTGGTAAATTCTCAGGCTGAGTCTTTAAAAAAGAAAAAGGATCTATTCTCTTAACAGGCAGTTTTAATTCACTACTTAAATAGTCCTCAATACCATAAAAAGAAGAAGAACCTCCACAAATATAAACCTTAGTAATATTTAAATCAGGCACACTAGACAATAAAAAATCAAGTGAACGATTTATATCAGAGACTAAATCCTTCATAACAGATGAAATAATTTTAGAACCTAATATAATATTTTTATCGTAATCAATTATTGCAGACATTTTATCTTCATCTTTAACTAAAATCTTCATTGTTTTTTTAAATTCACTAGCATGTTCATCTTTAAGTGAAAACTTTTTAGCAAAATTTCTATCAATAGAAGCACCTCCCACAAAAATATCCCTTACTAATCTTGAATAGTATTCTTTTTTAGTTTTATATCCTGATTTAACCAAAAATATATTGTCACTAAAGACAGAAAAATTTGAAACTCTATGTCCAATATTTATCAAAACAATGCCAGTTGATTCAAATTCTGGAGGAGATTCAATCCTATTTATTAAATTCTCTAAAGCAAAACTGTCAACATCTATAAGAACCGGTACTAAACCAGCCTCAGTTAATATATTTATTTTTTCATCAATTATATCCTTTTTAGCAGCAACAAGTACTATTTCCATTTTGTTTTGTCCATCTTCAAAAATTGAAGGATTTATAACATAGTAAGAAATATACACATCATTAACATCAAAAGGTATAAATGCTTCTGCTTCAGCTTGTATTTTATCAGAAAGAATAGAAGGCTCTACATAAGGAATCTTAATATAACGAATTATTACTGAATTGCCGGAAATAGAAGTAGCAGCATATTTAACCTTTATCTGATGTTTTTTTATAAATGAAGAAATTTCTAAAGAAATAGCAACTTTTTTTTCTTCATGAGACATCTCTGTCGGTAAATTTATAGGTATATAACCCCAATTTTTAAGATTTATAGTATCTTTGTTTTTAGAGAAAAGTACTATTTTTATAGCATAACTACCAATATCAATACCTATTATTTCATCATCTGGATATATAAAATCTAAAAATCTTTTCACGATACTCATTATATAAAAATTATATTAAATATTTATTAAATTTGATTTAAAATAATAATTATCTTATTTCGTATATCCCATCTCCAATAACTTCTTCTAAATTTTTGTATTCTTTACCTTTAACAGAAGAATAATACATATCTTCATAAGATCTTTTATTAACCTTATATATGATTCCTAAAGGGAGAGGAAATTCAGGAGGAAGTAATGAAGAAATTATTGAAGCAAGTATATAATTAGATGAGTCATATATAGTTAAATTAGAAGGAGGATTATTTTTATCAAATTCTATTATCTGAGGAGTATAGTCCTTTATAACAATAGCCTTGTTTTTATTTTTTCCAAATATTAAAGGTTTTCCATCCTCAACATTAACAATAAAATCGTCTTTTGTGTTTTGAGATTTAAATATCTCAAATTCGTTATCAGTAAATACAACACATTTTTGAAGTATCTCAATAAAAGCAAAACCACTTGATATTAATGCTTGCTTAAATATAGAAGTATTTATTTCCAGATCTATATCTAAACATCTAGCTACAAATGGAGAACCAAGGCTTAATGCAAAATTTATTGGATTAAAAGCATTATCTATATTTCCTTCAGGCGTTGTTTTTGTTTTAGAACCAAACAAAGTAGTAGGAGAAGCTTGTCCTTTTGTTAATGCATATATTCTATTGTTAAACATAAAAACCTTAATACCTATGTTTCTCCTTATAGCATGTATAAGATGGTTTCCACCTATAGACATAGCATCACCATCTCCTGTTACAACAAAAACTGATAAATCTGGATTTGACAACTTAACTCCTGTCGCCACTGGAATAGCTCTTCCATGTATGGTATGATAACCATAAGTACCTACATAATATGGGAATCTACTTGAACATCCTATTCCAGAAACCACTACATATTTTTCTTTTTCCATTCCTATTTCTGCCATAGCCCTTTTTATGGAATTGAGTATTGCATAATCCCCACAACCAGGACACCATTTTATAGTTACATTAGATGAAAAATCATTAGCTGTAAGTTTATTCATAAAATTCCTCCTAATTTAACTTTTAAACGTTTTTTTCTATAATTCTAATAACCTCCTCAGTAGTATAAGGTTGCCCAGTAACCTTTGTTTCAGATAAAACATTTTTAAAACCATTCGCCTTTAACACATAAGCAAGCTGACCTTTATTTTCTTCAACAACTACTACTTTTTTAAACATACTTATTTTTTCATTCAAATCACAAGGAAGAGGATTTAAATACTTTAAGTTTATACATGCAACGTTTTTATTAGATTTATAATTGAAGTAATTAACTGCGCTCCTAATAGCACCATAAGTAGAACCCCAACCAACAATTAAAAGTTCACTTCCACTACCATATATTTCCGTTGGTGGAATTTCAGATAAAACTTTATTAATTTTTTCATGTCTTAAGTTAGTCATAATCTGATGATTATCCGGATCATAACTAACATTACCCTCTATATTAGATTTTTCAAGACCTCCTATTCTATGAGCATAACCAATCATCGGAGGATAAACCCATGGTCTTGCGAGAGTTTTTTCATCTCTAATATAGGGTCTAAACATATCAGGTGGAGGAATTGTTGGAAACTCAAAAGGCTTAAGTTCTTCATCATCAGGTATTCTTAAAGGCTCTGAACCCTGAGCTATATATGCAGAACTCAGTACAATTACAGGAGTCATGTACTTAACAGCAATCCTTGAAGCCTCATAAACTGTATCAAAGCAATCAGCAGGTGAATAAGCAGCCATAACTACCAAAGGACAATCTCCATGTCTTCCAAACAATGAAATAAAAAGATCTGATTGTTCGGTTTTAGTAGGAAGCCCAGTAGACGGTCCACCTCTTTGAACATCTACAATAACTAATGGAAGTTCACTTATAACTGCAAGTCCTATCGCCTCAGACTTAAGTGAAAGCCCTGGACCACTTGTGCCTGTAGCAGCAAGATTTCCTGCAAAAGAAGCACCTATAGAAGCACATATTGCAGCAATTTCATCTTCTGCCTGAAAAACTACTATATCACTACTTTTAAGCTTGGCAAATGTATGTAATATCTCACTTGCTGGAGTTATTGGATATGATGAGTAAAATATCTTTCTTTTCATTTTTCTAGAAGCAGCAATTAAAGCATAAACCACAGCTTCATTACCTGTAACATTATGATATTTTCCCTTTTTTAAGTTGCCTTTTTCAATTTTATATTTAGCATCAAATATTTCTGTATTTTCAGCATAATTATAACCTGCATATAGAACTTTTTTATTAGCTTCTGCTATTTTAGGATTCTTTTTAAATTTTTCTGATATCCATTTAGCAGTAACTTCTATAGGTAAGTCAAACATCCAATATAAAACTCCAAGCATAAAAAAATTTTTAGTTTTTAAAATCTCAGACTTACTAAGTCCATCTTCTTTAAGAGTCTCTTCAACAAGATGATTAGCATCTATTGATATTACTCTATAATTTGACAAACTACCATCCTCAAGAGGATTTGTTTCATAACCGGCCTTTTTTAAATTTTCTGGAGTAAAGTTACCAGAATTTGCTATTATTATACTTCCTTTATCCAAATATTTAAGATTAACTTTCAAAGCAGCAGGATTCATTACAACAAGAAAATCTGCTTTGCTGCCTGGATTCATCACAGATTCGTCACCAAAAGCTATTTGAAAACCGCTCACACCTCCTATACTTCCTTGAGGTGCCCGTATCTCAGCAGGATAGTCAGGAAGTGTTGAAATTTCGTTTCCAGATATCGCAGTAGCATTTGCAAATTGATTACCTAAGAGTTGAATACCATCACCACTATCTCCAGCGAATCTAACAACTGTAATATTTTTTGAATGAATATTTATTTTTTTTGATTTTTTGAAACTCATAATCTCTCCTCCACAATTAATAATATACAAAATTTGTATAAAAAATTAATTTTTCAATAAACTTATTTAACACAAACTAAATATTTATCATCTATTTCTTTACCAATAAGAAAATAAAACTCATTGATCCCAAAACTATTATCATTTATAATAACATTTATAAATTCAGAAGTTAAACCATAAACACAATCATTTTTTCTTTTTAACGTAAGTACTTCAAGTCTACTTCCTATTTTCGATAAAATAAATTTTTTCCTTAACTTTTTATCTATTTCACGCATTCTTTTTGATCTATAATCTTTCACAAATTTAGGAAGATCATCAATATTAAAACTATCTGTATTAGGTCTTTTAGAATAACTAAAAACATGTAGGCCACTTAAAGACAAATCAAAGACAAATTTTTCTGTTTCCAGATAATCATAATTACTCTCTCCTGGAAAACCAACTATTATATCACAATATATACCAACTCCTTTAATTTTCTTTCTAATCTGATTAATCTTTTTTTCAAAAAAACTTTTATTATAAGGTCTTTTCATTAAAGATAAAATTTTATCACTCCCACTTTGAAGAGGAATATGAAAATATTTACATACTTTAGAATCTTGAGATATTTCAATCAAATCATCTCCTATTTCCCACGGTTCGATAGAAGAATATCTAATTCTAAAATTTCCTGGAATCTTCAAAATTTCGGATATTAAATCAACAAAATTTTTATCAGAATCATTATAAGAACCTAAACGTGTACCTGAAAAAACTATTTCTTTTACTCCTAAAGAGATCAAATTCTTAACTTCTTCAACTACACAAGATATATTTTTACTTTTTGGAACATTTCTCAAAACAGGAACTACGCAATATGAACAACTCATATCACAACCATCCTGAACTTTAATAAAAGCCCTAGTTTTGCTAGGTAATGTAATGATTGGGAAAAAAGATAAATCCTTTTTATCACCAGTTAAAAAATTATATATCAAATGTTTTTCTGAATTAGAAAAAACTTTTATTTTTCCATTATTTTTAAATTCATTATATCTAAGTGTAGCTAAACATCCTGTAAAAACAATCAAACTTGATGGGTTTTCCTTCAAAATTTTTTCAAGGTATTTAATTACTTCTCTTTCAGCGTTCTCAGTAACACAACAACTATTAATAACAATCACATCAGGTTTTTCTTCACATGTTACAAAACCCTTTAAAACAAGATGTTGTTTTAAACTTTCAATCTCAATTTGATTTGTTCTGCATCCAAATGATTTAAAATAAATTTTCATTTTCAAAAAAGTGATTCACACAACCTAAAATAGCTATAACAGCTGTTTTAGTAGTAAGTATATTATTACAAATATTAAAACATAAAAAATTCTTTTCTATATAATCTTTTTCGTTATCTGAAAAACCACCTTCAGGTCCTACAAGTATATTAACTTCATTACTCATTATTTTAACCACATCATAAAATGATATATTTTTTATTTTTGAGGTCCATCCAACTATAAATTTCTTATTTAAACTCAAAATATCATTAAAACTTATAGGTTCAAGAATGTCAGGTATAGAACTTCTTTCACATTGTTTTACAGATGAAATTATTATCTTTTTAAGGCGATAAAAATCAAAATTTTTTGGTACAAAATTTCCCTGAGTATACCTAGTTATAACTGGAATAAAGTTATCTACTCCTAATTCTGTTGCACATCTAACAATGTCTTCAAAATCTTTTTTATCAATAAAAGGAAGATATAAATTAATAATATATTTTTTTTTATAAGAAGGTAACTTTTTAAAATCACTAACTATAACTTTTCCATCTAATATATCTTTTATCTTAGCGAGATATCTTGAATTACCATCAAATATTTTTATTAAATCTCCTTTCCTTAATCTAAGGACTTTTACAGCATGAAAGGATTCTTCTTCATCTAACATTATCTGTGAACATGATGAAGTTATTGGAGGGCAAATAAACTGCATATTCAAGTAAAAATTTTTTTAAAAAAACCACCCTCATTTTTCTTTTCTTGACTCTCTGCTTTTTTAAAAGAATCCCTTAATTTAATAAATAATTCTTTTTGCTCATCTGTAAGTTGTTGAGGAATATTTAGTGAGACCTTTACCAACAAATCACCACGTTTTTTTGAATTTGCAGATGGCATTCCCTTATCTTGAATCCTTAAAATTTTTCCATGATTTGTAGCCGGAGGTATCTTAATTTTAGTTTTTCCACCATCAATAATAGGAACCTCAATCTCACAACCTAAAACTGCATCCCAAATATCCAAAACTGCATTATAAATTAAATCATCTCCATTTCTTTCAAAATGGTGATGATGTTTTATTTTAATTTCAATATAGAGATCTCCAGCATATCCATCAGGATGAACATCTCCCCCACCTCTGACTTTTAAAATGGTTCCATTATCAACTCCAGCAGGAATTTTTATAGAAATTTTATTCTTACGATTCGCTACACCTCTACCATTACAATTGGTACATGGCTGTGTTATAATTTTCCCTTCTCCGTGACATCTTGGACATGTTTGTGTAAAAGAAAAAAAACCTTGAGAGTATTGAACTCTCCCTCTTCCTCCACAAGTTGTACACTTTTTAATTGAATTAGAATCCTTAGCTCCTTTTCCACTACACACTTCACACACATCAAGTCTTTCATATTCAAAATCTAATTTACTACCTTTAAAAGCATCTTCAAGACTTATCTCTAGTTCATATTTCAAATCCTCACCACGTGTTTTCCTTTTTCTAACTCCTATATCACCAAAAAAACTTTCAAAAACACCACCGAATATATCATCAAAATCTGAAAAAGCTTCAAAGCCTCCTGAAAAACCACTGCTCCCAAATCCCTCTCTCAAACCTTCCTCACCATAAGCATCATACATCTTTCTTTTTTCTGGATTAGAAAGAACCTCATAAGCTTCATTAATTTCTTTAAATTTTGCTTCTGCCTCTTTATTACCAGGATTTCTATCAGGATGATATTTAAGAGCAAGTTTCCTAAAAGCAGACTTTATTTCTTCCTGCGTAGCATTTCTTGAGACTCCAAGGATTCTGTAATAGTCTTTTGCCATATAAAAATAGAGCCGCTTCTTAGAAAGAAGCGGCAAAAGCGTTACAAATTATTTATTTTTTATTTTCATCTACAACTTCTGCATCTACAACATCTTCCTTCTTTTCAGATGATGTTGTTGATGAAGATGAGCCCGAAGAAGATGAATGAGTTTGTGAATGTTGCGACTTATACATAGCTTCTCCAAGCTTTTGAGAAACTCTTAACAATTCATCTTTCATTCTCTTTATCTTTTCAATATCATCTCCTTTAACAGCTTCTTTAAGATCACTAATAGCTCTCTCAATTGAGAGTCTATCATCCTGAGATACTTTGTCACCATATTCTCTTAATGCTTTCTCAGTTGTGTAAATAATAGAATCAGCCTCATTTTTTGCTTCAATTAATTCTCTCATCTTTTTATCCTGCTCTGCATACTTTTCAGCCTCTTTTATAAATTTATCAATTTCATCCTTACTAAGTTTATTAGGTGCAGTTATTGTAATATGCTGAGATTTTCCAGTTCCTAAATCTTTAGCTGAAACCTTAAGTATACCGTTTGCATCAATATCAAATGTTACTTCAATTTGAGGCACTCCTCTCGGAGCAGGTGGAATTCCATCAAGATCAAATTTACCTAATGAAACATTATCTTTAGCAAGAGGCCTCTCTCCTTGCAATACATGTATTGTAACAGCAGGTTGATTATCAGTTGCAGTTGAAAATATTTGAGTCTTACGAACAGGGATAGTAGTATTTCTTTCAATAAGCTTCGTCATAACCCCACCAAGTGTTTCTATACCTAACGAAAGAGGAGTAACATCAAGCAATAGTATATCTTTAACTTCACCTGTAAGTATAGCTGCTTGTATTGCAGCACCATGAGCAACACATTCCATTGGATCTATGCCTCTTTCCACCTTTTTTCCAACGTAATCTTCAACGAATCTTTGTACTATTGGCATTCTTGTAGGTCCGCCTACAAGTATTATTCTATCTATATCAGTAGATCTAAGTTTTGCATCTGCAAGAGCAGTATCTATAGAAGTTTTACATCTTAAAACTATAGGCTCTACCAATGCTTCAAGTTTTGCCCTCGATATTTTCATAGAAAGATGTTTAGGCCCACTAGCATCAGCAGTTATAAAAGGAAGATTAATATCTGTTTCAAGAACTGTTGAAAGCTCAATTTTTGCTTTCTCTGCCGCCTCTTTTATTCTTTGCATAGCTGTAGGATCCTTTTTAAGATCTATCCCTGTTTGTTTTTTAAATTCTTCACATATCCAATCAATTAAAGCATTATCCATATCGGTACCACCAAGCTGTGTGTCACCACTTGTTGAAAGAACTTCAAAAGTCCCTTCTTTACCTATTTCCATAATTGTTACATCGAGAGTTCCTCCACCAAGATCAAAAACCATAACTTTTTGATCTTTGCCAAGTTTATCAAGCCCATAAGCAAGGGCAGCTGCAGTTGGTTCATTAACAAGTCTAACTACTTCAAGTCCAGCAATAGTTCCAGCATCTTTTGTTGCTTGCCTTTGATTATCATTAAAATAAGCAGGAACTGTAATTACAGCTTTCTCCACTTTTTCGCCTAAAAAAGCTTCTGCATCTCTTTTTATTTTTTGCAAGATAAAAGCAGAAAGTTGTTGAGGTGTGAATTCTTTATCAAATATTTTATACTTATAGGTAGTTCCCATTTTTCTTTTAAAAGCAGTAACAGTACCTTCAGGATTAGCAACAGCTTGTCTTCTAGCAGGCTCTCCAACCAAAAGTTGCCCATCCTTTGTAAAAGCAACATAAGATGGAAATGCTTTTCCTCCTATTGAAGTTCCTTCTGCTGCAGGAATTATCGTAACTTTTCCACCTTCCATAACTGCAGCAGCAGAATTTGAAGTTCCTAAATCAATTCCTATTATTTTTGCCATAATACCTCCTTAATCTTTTTTTTCATTATTACTTTTGTTTTCCTCTTCAATGTTTAAATTATCATTGCTAGATTTATTTTTCTTAGCAATCCTAACCTTTGCAGGCTTGATAACTCTATTATTCATGATATATCCAGGTTGTATTATTTCAACAACCTTACCATCATTTTCGTCATCTCCTTCTACAGTACCAATAATTTCACATGTCATAGGATCATACACTTTTCCCATAACATCAATCTCAGAAAGTCCAACATTTTTAAAAACTTTTTCAAACTCATTAAATATCATAGAAAGTCCTATCTTAACATTTTCAATATCACTTTGTGTTTCTATGTGAGATTTTGCCATTTTCATCATTTCAACTAATGGTAAAAGTGAAAGTATAAAATCATATTTCGTCCATTCAATTAATTCTTGTTTCTCTTTTTCAATCCTCTTTCTATAATTTTCAAATTCTGCTTTAAGTCTAAGTAACTGATCATAATATTCATCTGCTTTCTTTTTATATAATTCAAGCTCTTTTTCATAAGAATCATTTAATTTATGACACTCTTTAATATCTTCTTTTAAATCTTCAATCTTATCTTTAAGTTCAGAAATTTTTTCCATATTATTATCTTTTTCTTTTTTAGCTGTCACAGACTAAACTCCTTTTCCCACTCAGAAATAACTTCTTCTACCATTGAACTAACAGCATCTATTATAGAAATCACTTTGGGATACTCCATTCTTCTATGCCCTATTATTCCTAAAAGACCACAGCTTTTATCTTTAATACAATATAAAGATGTTATTATACTAAAATTCCCCAACTCCTTTATATTATTTTCACTCCCAATACTAACATCAATAAGATGTTTTTTCTTTTTAATACTATCTGATTCTAGCATCTTAATTTTATTAAGAGTATCTGCAAATCTTTCTTTAATTATCTTAGAAAACCTCTCTTTTTCTTCTAGGAGTCTAGCCATACTCCTTATTTCCTCAATAGAAAATTCTTCCGTGGTATCATATATCTTAGAAAGCCCCTCAATAAATATCTCATCATCATCTCTCACAATTGAATCAAATATATTAGCTATAGCTTCAAAAATTCCAGTTTCATCTTTAATAAGATAATCTTTTCTTATGAGATTTAAAGCTTCATTTATTGATAAACCTTTTAATTTTTTATTTAGCAATGAAACTATTGATCTAATCCTTAGTTTTTCCAAAGAAATTTTTAAAGTAAATGGAAAATGCCTTATAAGCCCAGTTGAGGTTACAATTACAAATATATAGCTTTGGTTAGAAACATCAATTATATCTACTCTTTTTATTTCCTCTGATTTTATATCAGATACCATCGAAAAACCAACTTTCTTAGTTAAGTCAGAAAGTATTTTAGTAGTACTTTTAAGAAAATGATCAAGCTCAGATATCTTTCTTTCATATTCAAGTTCTATTTTTTCTTTTTCCTTTTCAGCTAAAATCTGAGTTTTTAAAATACTATCTATATAAAACCTATAAGCCTTATCGGTAGGTATTCTCCCGCCTGAAGTGTGTAGCTGTTGTAAATATCCTTCTTCCTCTAACTGTTTAAGAATATTTCTTATTGTAGCAGGAGAAACCTTTATTATATTAGCATCATATATTTCTTGAGAACTCACAGGTTTTCCAGTTAAAATATAACGATGGGTAAGCCAATTTAATATTGCTTCCCTTCTTTGATTTGCTATTTCTGGCTTAAGAATTCTCATACTTACCTTTTTTAGCAATCAAAGCCATTAACTGCTAATAATATTATAACACATTATTTCAAAATTGTCAATATTTTGTATGATTTCTATACATATTGGACTTTTAATGGGCTAGGTTTTTCTACTGTTTCTATATTCTCTACTTTTTCTTTCCTCTATACTATATTAGTTATTATTAGTCATTCTATTAACTTCTTATTTAAACCTCTCCATAA
>JAOAEH010000078.1 GCA_026416895.1 Elusimicrobiales bacterium | reverse complement strand
ACGTTTTTTATACCATCGTATTTAGAAGCTATTTCAGTTATTTCAAAAAAATGAGTTGCAAAAAGTGTTTTTGCCTTTATTTTTGTATGAATATATTCAATTACTGCATAAGCTATTGATATTCCATCAAATGTAGAAGTCCCCCTTCCAACTTCATCTAAAAGTATTAAACTTCTTTCGCTAGCAAGCTTTAGAATTTGACTTGTTTCTTTCATTTCGACCATAAAAGTTGACTCACCACGTGTTAATCTATCAAAAGCTCCAATTCTTGTCATTATTCTATCAACTATACCAATCCTAGCAGATTTTGCTGGAATAAAAGATCCTGCTTGAGCCATGATAACACATATTGCATTTTGTCTAAGATATACACTTTTTCCACTCATATTTGGTCCAGTAATTATTAATGTTCTCAAATTTGAGTTTAGTTTTATATCGTTTGGAACAAATTCTCCTTCTTTAAGGAGTTTTTCTACTACTGGATGCCTTCCTTCTTCTATTTCTAAAATATTTTCTGTGGTAATATCAGGCATAACATAATTATTTTTTATAGCAGCCCAAGCAAATGAACATATAGCATCGATATATCCTAATAGAGAAGCATAAGAATTTATTAGTTGTGACTTTTCAAGTATTAATTTCTTTATTTCATTAAATAAATATATTTCTAATTTTTTTATCTTTTCACCAGCACTTAAAATTTTTTCTTCTAAACTCTTCAATTCTTCAGTTATAAATCTTTCCCCAGAAGTAAGCGTTTGTTTTCTAATATAATGTGAAGGAACCTTTGATAAATGTGATTTTGTAATTTCGATATAGTACCCAAATGTTGAATTGTATCCTATTTTAAGCGATGGTATTTGAGTTGCCTCCTTTTCCTTTAGCTCTATTTGACGAATTATATTTTGAGTATCTAATAAAATTTTTTTTAATTCATCATAATCTTGATTCCAGCCGTTTTTAAAAAGATCTCCCTCTCCCACCTTTAGTGAAGAATCTTCATTAATTGCACTATTAATTGTATTTTCTACTTCTTTTAACTCTTCATACTTTTGGATTTCAACTTTAAACTCTCCGAAACAATCGTATAACTCGTTTTGAATTATTGATGTTATATCTCTGATTTTAGAAATTGCTTTTTTTAATGCTAAACAATCTGAAGGATTTATGGTTAAATTAACAATTCTTCCATAGATTCTTTCTATATCCGGAATATCTTTAAGTATAGTTGAAAGTTTTTCAAGTAATTCAGGATTTTTATATAGAAAATTTACTTCTTCTAATCTTTTTTTTATCATGTAGTAGTCAGTTAAAGGATTTATTAACCATTTTCTTATTGTTCTTGAACCCATTGAAGTTGAAGAAAAATCAACCACATCTGCAAGTGAAACTCCTTCTTCATATTGTGGTTCGATTAATTCAAGAGTTTTAATTGCAGTCTCATCCATTTTAAGATTTTTTTCATCGTTGAAATAGGAAGGAATGGGATTTGTAACTAGAGACGGTTGGACTTTTTTAAGATAAGAAATACACATTATAGCGGCTTTTTTGGCAAGTGTATTGTTTTTCCATACTGAATTTTCCATCCAACTTTCATGAATTTGAGATATATCTTTTAAAATATTTGGTGTTTTATTGAGTTTAATACCAAATTCGTTTAAATAGTTTTTCGTTTTTTCATCTGTAATTATTTCTGATGGGTTTATTCTTGCAATTATAGAATCAAATGAAGATATATCTATTCTTCCAATTTTATTTAAAGCCCAAAACTCGCCGCTTGAAGGATCTATCCAAGAAACTGCCCACCCTACTGTATCAAATACTATTGATGCAAGATAATTAGCAGATTTAGAGTTCAGTAAAGATTCTTCAATTAAAGTTCCTGGAGTTATTATTCTTATTACTTCTCTTTTAAATAATTTTGTTTTTTTATCCTCCTCTCCAACCTGTTCACATATAGCAACTTTATATCCAGACTTTATAAGTTTTGAGATATAATTTACTGCAGAATGATATGGAACTCCACACATAGGAACATCATGTCTTTTAGTAAGCATAATACCTAATATTTTAGAAGCTAATATAGCATCTTCATCGAACATTTCATAAAAGTCACCAAGTCTAAAGAAAAGAATAGAATCAGTATGACGTTTTTTAATTTCCCTATATTGATTCATTAAAGGAGTATCTATGTCATTTATTGTTTTAGAATTAGTCATAATAAATACATTTTATCAAATACCACATATTTGATAATAAATACAATCTTTACATGGGGGATTTTTTGAAACTTCAAAATAGTCTGTTTCGATTATTTCTTTAATTTTAGAAATTATAAATTCTTCTATAAGATGTTGGTATTTTTCTTTATCTTCTTTATTTTTGTAAAGCATTTTATATTCACAAAATTTAGAACCTAGTGATATTATTCCAGCATTTGTATTTTTGTTTTCTTTAAATAGCAAAATATAAAAAGGCATTTGTATTGAACCATATGATAAAGCTTTAGAGTTGTCGATAAAATAATCTAATTTAGGCATATGTAATGAGGGATCAGAAGATGTCTTGAAGTCAATGATTATGATATCAGATTTGTTTTCGAGAACAAGATCTATCTTTCCAAATACTTTTATTAAATATTTATCTGAATTAATTTCATAATTTTTAAACATTTCTACATCTTTTATTTCATAATCTTTAAAATCTTTTTTCATTCTTTCTATTAAAGACTGCGCTTGTAGGGAGATTTGTGACTTTATGAAATAAATCTGAGGTGATAATTTATCAAACTTTTTAGTTTCATCATTTAAGTTTTCGTTAAAATAGTTTATAAAATTATCATTTTTTATTGAAGATATATTCTGATTTTTGTATAGTGTAAGAGTTTTTTCTAATACTTTATGAAATATCTGACCAATTTCAGCAGTTTCAATTTCATCCACTTTATTACTATTTGTTATTCCTAAAACATATTGATAATAAAACATAATAGGACATTCGAGATATGTATCCAATGATGAATAAGAAAAAACAAAGTTTTGTAGCATTTTTTTAATATTTTCATCTTTTTTTATTTTTTCAGGTTTATGTGTTGAAAACCCAAGTTTAGGATACATAGTAGTTTGTATGTTTAGCATTTTTTTTTGATGTTTTTCTTTTTCCCATATCATTTTTTCTATGATCGGACTTTTTCTTATTCTTTTGTTTTCCACAAAATATACTATTGTTTTTTCTGATGATAATATTAAGTTTGAAATATGATAATAATATAGATTAAAACTATCACTATAAGTAGGTAACCCAAGTTTTTTTCTTATCCATTCAGAAAGGATGTAAGCATTATTTTTATAATAAGGTATCACACCATCATTTGCATCAATAATAAAAACATTTTTAAAATTAAGCAAACGTGCTTCAAGTATACCTAGGCATTGCAAGCCATTTAAAGGTTCTCCTTTAAACGGAAAAGAGGTATAGCTAAAGATATTTTCAAGAAGCTGAAAATAAGAGTCTAAATCTTTAAAATTTAAGTTAACAAAATTTTTTTGTTTTATTCTTCTAATTTCATTAATTATAAGATAGCCAGCATTTATAAATTCTGAATCTTTAACGTTTGTAATTATTTTAGTAATGAGTTTTTCAACTGCTTCGATAAATTCATATATACTTTTAACATTTTCAAAAGATTCTAACACATGACATAAAAAACCAAATGCTTCTTTAGAATTATCAAATTTTTCTTCTAGTTCTTTTATGCTTAAAAAAATATCAAACCTTTCTTCTAATAAAATGTTTTCATTAAATATTTTTTTGATATAATGATGTGAAAAAAAAGAAAAAATTCTTTTAAGGGAGTAAAAATTTTTTCCTTTTACTGTAACTTTATCTACAATAATTAATCTTATCATTTCAAATAAAGACATCCAAGGTGTGTTTTTAACAGAATAAGGTATTGTTATGTTGAACTCATCTACATTATTGATTAGATTCTCAATTAGTGGAATTAAAGAATTTTGATCTGGGATTACAATTGCTGTTGAAGGTGGGGTGTAAATTTTATTATCTTCTACTTTTGATATTCTAATTATATCGTTTTTTAGTGTAAAAATTTCAGAATGTTTTGAAGGAGAGGCTTTAATTTCGAAATCTGCTAAATATTTATTTTCTATCTTTATGTATTTCATAAAAGATAAATTTTTACTTAAGTTATTTAATAATTCATGCTCGTGAAAAAAGAAGTAGGAATTGAAGTCTTTATAGATTTTTTCAAATATATAAATTTCAGATTTAGTCATCATAAAAAAACCAGCTAAAATAAAACTTAAGTTTTGTGAAAATGAATTTTTAGAAAGATTTTTTGAGGTATAAAAATACATCATTGCCCTAGTCATTTTATTAGACTCTTCTAAAATTGAATAAAATCTTTCATAAAGGCTTGAATACCTAACAAACTTTTCATAAAGCAAGTTAATATTTCCTTTAGAGATGAAGTCAGATATTAAAAAGTCATATTCTTTTATATTTTTAGATTCTATATGGTTTATTTTTAATTCCTCAAATTCACCCCAAAATATAGGTGTTATTTTTAAAATATCATCTTCTTTTAAATCTTTTCCATATAGTTTAATAAGTTCATCTTTAAATGTCGTTGAAAATATATAAAATGCATCGTAAAAATCTGCTTCTTCTATATTGTTTTTTTGGTTTAAGCTAAATTCTTTTATAAATTCATCCAATGAAGTGATGTGTGGGAGAATAGTTTGAGAATTTTTGAGTTTTGATATTTCCTTTTTCAAATAGTAAGAAGGTCTAATATTTGGAAAAATTATTATGGTATTTAAAAGATCTAGATTTGAAGAGATTATAAATTTTGCAATAGTATTAATAAAATTTTCTGTAGGTTTTACAAGTATTATTCTTTCTATTTCATTTTTAAGTGTTGTATTCATATATTTTATCATGTTCTACATAATATATAATTCCGACAACTTTATATGATTTATATATTTTCTTAACTGATGAGATGTAACCAAGAATTTGATTTTTATCTTCTATATTGTAATTTCCTGTTTTAAAGTCAATAATATTTATTCTGTTTTTTTCAAAAATGACAAGATCTGCTCTCATTATATTTCCATCTTTATCTGAAAACTCGATTTCTGACTTTATTTCACATTTAGATTCTAGCAGATTTCTGATTTTTGGATTCTTTAACGTTCTAACTATTAGATCTTTCACTTTTTTAACAGTATCTTCATTATATACTACATTTTCATTTAAGAAAGCATACTTTATAGATTTTTCTATATCCATTTTTTTAGAGGTAATTAAAGAAATAGCTTTATGAAATACATTGCCTATTTCAATCTCTTTTGAAAATGTTTTAACATTGACTATGTCAACTAAGCTTTTGTCTCTAGAAATTTTTGCTTCAAATTCTTGAGCTTTTACCTTATTTTCTTTAGTTTTGTTGATGTCTTTTATTTTTTTACCCCTAACTGTATTTTCAAATAGGTTTAGTATCTTTAAATTCCTAGGTTTATTTATAATTATATTATACAGTTCGAATTTCGCTCTTGTTAAAGCTACATATAGAGTGTTTATATCTGAAATTCTATCATTTTCTAAAGCTAATTTATATATTTTATTCAAGTTTGTATCGGATTTGCTCGACTCTTGATTTATGTTATAGAGATTTATATTTTTGCCATCAAAGTCATAGTATATTCTATTTCCAGATAAATTTGTTTGATTAAAAATATTGACTACTACATCAAACTCAAGTCCTTTTGATTTATGAAAGGTCATGAGTTTTATTGCATTTATTGTTGGTGAAATCTCTACTGAAAACCTTTCATCATCCTCATCTGCTTTATCTATAAAGTTTATTAAATCTACAATAGAATATATTTTTTCTTCTTCTCTAAGTTCGTGTAATAAATCAACAAATTTAATTATAAATGCATTATCATGTGGAAAATTTTTTATAATATCGAATTCTGAGATTATGGTATTTATTAGTGAGTATATATCTTTTTTTGTCGATTCATTAATTATTCTATAAATTGTTTCATACCAGAGATTTCTAAATTCTTCCTTAAATAAATCTAATCTGTTTGACCTTGTACTTATAAAAAAGTTTATTATCTTTTTTGACGAGTCTTTGTCAAGTTTTTTTATAAATATAGGACTTAGTAAAAACATAGAAAAGTTAAATTCATCTTTTTGGTTTTTTATAAATCTAAGAAGGGATATTATTGATTGTATGGTTTTATTTTTTCTAATATCCAGCTCACCATATAATAGAACGGGTATCTTTTCTTCGTCCAACCATTGAGCTATTTGGGCTAGGGTTTCATTTTTATATGATAATATTGCTATTGAAGAAAGATTAAACCTTAGTAATATATCCTTTATTATTTCTATAAAAACTTCTCTAGCTTTATTTTCATCTACTATTTTGGTTTCTACATATCCTTCCTTTTTTTTATCTGATATATGTGTTATTTGATAAATACTTTTAAAGTGGGAAAGATTGTTTTCATTTAAATATTTAACAAAACAATTATTTTTAAAAAATTCATTTACATAATTCAAAATAACATCTGAACTTCTATAGTTTAACTCTACATTTACTACTTCTATGCCTTTATCTAAAGTAGAGGTATTGAGATAAAAAGTTGATTTTGGCCTTTTAATCATATCCATCATAATACGCCAGTCTGCATTCCTAAACATATAAATTGCTTGTTTTATATCTCCAATTAAAAACAAACTTCCACCTCTTGAGAATGCTTCCTCTATGAATGGTCTTATTAAATTCCATTGGGCATATGAGGTATCTTGAAATTCATCTATAAAAAAGTGAGTAAATTGAGAGGAAAGTTTCATATATAATTCATTTATCCAAAAATTATTAGACTCTTTTAACATTTTGTTTATTTCTCTATACATAGATGATAAAATTATCACTTTTGATTTTTTTTGATTATTTCTTAAGTAATCCCTAAACTGACAGTAAAGTTCAATGTAGGGAATATAAAAAAGTTTTGCTTTTGTTGATAATATTCTTTTTGCCAAAGTATTTAATTTAAGTTCTATTTTTTTTAATTCAGAAACTTGTTTTTTTATTGGTATATTTTTCTTAATTAAACCTTCTTTATTTATTATCGTTTTTGCTATTAAATCTGAGTCTTTAATTTCTTTTCCTTTTTTTATGTCTGAATATATAAGGTCTACATCCTCCTCTCTAATTTTTTCTATACTTTTAAGTATTTCTATTCTCAAAAAGTTTATTTTATTTAACAGATTTTTTTTCTGTAATCTTGAAATTTTCTTTATATCACTAAGATAATCATCTTCTTTTTTGAAAAATTCAGAGAAGTATTCAATTATGTTTTTTATAGGATCAAAAACAATTTTATTTTTTGTTTCATTAACTAAACTTATAAAGCTATTAATTTGTTCTACATCATTATTTATTATTTTGGTCAATAGAAACTTAAATATTTCTTGTTTTACAATGCTTTTATAGTTAAATTTAATTGATAAATCATCCCTATATTTGAAGTTATCATAGGAAAAAGAGAATATAGAAGTTATAAAAGAATCTATTGTTTTTATATTAAACCAATTATAGTTCTCAAAGATTTTATCCAATATACTAATTGCTCTTTTTGATTCTAAAGGTAAATTAAATTTTTCAATTTTATCTTTTTCTTCAAATGCTATAGCTTTAAGATATTCTATTATTCTATCCTTCATTTCATTTGCCGCATTATCTGTAAAAGTGATAGCAAGAAGGCTAGATATTTCTTCTCCAGCCAATAAAAGTTCTATATATTTTTTTGTCAATCGAAAAGTTTTTCCTGAACCTGCTGATGCTGATATTAAAATTGCTTGTGCTTGAGGCATCTTATCTTGTTTGATTCAGTTTTATTGTTTTAGATTTCTTTAAAATAGTGGTTGCTGTATAGAAATTAGCTTTAGCGTGAGGATTGTTCTCTGCCATTTCAAGAACATCTATAGTATAGTTTATTATTGCTGTATCATTTTGATAAGTTACATTAGTGATTTTAAATATTCCAGGAGGTAATTCTGATTTAGAAGTTATTACTATGACGTTTTCTTTTGAAAAATCAACATTTATTTCTTCTCTTATTTTGTGAGATGATTT
>JAOAEH010000040.1 GCA_026416895.1 Elusimicrobiales bacterium | reverse complement strand
AAAAAATCTATTGGTATGGGATATATGCCACCAGATCTTCAAATAAATCAAGAAGTTGAAGTAGAAATTAGAGACAAAAAAATAAAAGCTCAAATAGTTGAGATACCTTTTTATAAAGGTGGAGTATTTTTCTTTAAATTATAAAAGAAAGTATAATCCAAAATATTTTTGTAAAAAACAATGATATAAAGAGATTAAAAAATATTACAAATATTGTTGTTTTCTTACCCAATTCTTTTAACAAAACAAATATTGAAGCTAAACAAGGAAGATAAGTAACTAAGAAAAAAGAAGAAACCAATATTTCTTTAAGAGAAAGATTAAAAGGTATTAACAAACTTATAGCTACATCCTTCTTTAAAAAACCTATCATAAAAATTGAAGCTGTTTTAGAAGGCAAACTAAAAATAATACTTAATTTAGAAAAAATTTTCGATAAAAAATCAACTATATTTAAAATTGAAAGAATATTAATAATAAAAATACCAAAAATTACAAGAGGAACAGCCTCTAAAATAAACTGAGTAATTCTTACTTTTATTTTTAAAAAAATATTCTTGAAAACAGGCATATGATATGGTGGTATTTCAATAAAAAGATCAGAAGAATCTCCTTTTAAAATTCTATTCAAAACAAATGATGCAATTATCCCAACTAAAACTATATAAGCAAATAGTAAAAACATATATATAAAAGGATATTTTGCAAATAATGAAAAAATCATAGCAGTTTGAGGAACACAAGGGGAAATTAAAAAAAGTAAAGATGCCGCTATAATTTTTTCTCTTTCAGTTTCTAGTATCCTTAAAGAAAAAATACCAGGAACTTTACAACCCATACCCATTATCATTGGAATAGTCCCATAACCATGTAAACCTATTTTATGGGAAAATCTATCTAATATAATAGCCAATCTTGGTAGATATCCAATATCTTCTAATATAGTTAAAACAAAATAAAACGAAAAAACATAAGGTAATACGACGACAAAAGGTATATATAAACCAGTAGTTAAAACAGAAAAACCTTCTAGTGGATTTATATTGTTAGAGAAAATAATATTCTTTAAAAAAGCATCTTTAAAGTATGAAGAAAATCTTTCTACTAAAGGCATATAATAGTTATTAAATAAAGGATCTAAAAAATAAGCTATCAAACTCTCACCAATAAATCTAATTAAATAAAAACTTATAAAAACTACCAAAAAAGCAAATGGTATAGCTGTAGATGGAGTTGTGGTTATTTCTTCTAGTTCCTCTAATATACTAGGATGTTTATGAACTATTTTTTGCACTTTACGAGATATATCACCAATAAGTTTCCATTTTTCTAAAGAATCTTTAGGAATATTTAAAGAATTTTCTAAAATTTTTTTGCTAGAAAATATATCTTCAATCTGATTCTTAATGTTATCAAACCCAACTCCAACTGTAGCAATAACAGGAAAAATTTTTATATTTAAAATTTCTGAAAGTTTTTTATAATCTATATCTATACCTTTGTTTCTTGCTATATCAGCTTTTGTCATAATAATAATCATTGGCTTTTTTAACTCCATCAATTCCAAAGTTAAAAACAAATTTCTTTCCAAATTATTAGAATCAACCACATTAAAAATAAAATCATAGTTTTTAGAATTTATTATTTCAGAAGCTACTTTTTCTGCTACAGATTCACCTTCTAAACTATAACAACCAGGTATATCTATAATCTCACACTCAAAACTACCGAACTTTGTTTTTCCCTTTAGTATATCGACAGTAGTTCCAGGATAATTTGAAGATATAGCACTATATCCAGTTAAATATGAAAAAACTATACTTTTCCCAACATTAGGATTTCCAACAAGAATAATTTTCATAAATAATTAAAAGTTCAAAGTAAAACCTAAAATATAATTATCTCTTTCTTTTCTAAATTCATTTAATTCAACCATATATCCTAAATCTAAAATAAAATTTTCAGTAATTAAATAATTCAAACCAATAAGTGGCTTTAAAATGTGTTTTCTAAAAATACTAAAATTGCTATCATTAACTTCAAAAAACAAATCAGTATAAAAGATCTTATTCCTCATATAATTATAAGATGAAGCTAATGAGTAAAATATAAAATTTTCATCATTATTTTTTAAAAAGCCAATATTACTAAAAATTGAAAAATTATTACTTTTATAGAAATATTTTGAAAAACTAAGAGAAAAAAAAGACTCTGAAATTTTAAGATTTTTAAGATACTCGGATTTAAAAGTAAAAAAAGCAAATTCATATTTAAAATGAATCCCACTCAAAAAATTAAAATTTTCATCTAAATAATTACCCTTAGCTGCAATCTCCATTTTTTCAGTTAATCCATAAATTAATGTTATATCAAGACTAAAATCCTTATCATCATAAATAACACCTGATTCAATTGAAAATATATTGTTACCAACAACAGGAGGGTCCTCACTTATAAGAGGTCTAACAGCATATATATTATTAGAATTAGAAATAAACAAAAAAATTAATAAAGATATTCTTTTTTTCATTTTTCCTCCTCTACAATTATTTTCTCTGCCATATTTTTACCCAATGCTACAGTAGAATTTAAAACTTTTACTATAACAGGCCCTTTTTTATATGAAAATTTTTTTTCAATCTCTCCCCCTTCATATATCCCTAAAGAAAATAATTTTTTAACTAAACTTTTATTCCCAATAATTTTGATAATTCTTAGCTTCCCAAAATTAGAATCTATAAGTTTTACTGCCATATATTTTTTCTTTTTAAATACTTAATCTTATATATTAACTTTGATACTATTTTTTTATCAACTTCATCTATTATATGCTCCAAACTACATCCATATTTAAGTGAAGATTTATGACTAAAACCTAATAATTCGAAAAACTCAACAAGATCTTTATGGGTTTTAACTATACTTTGAGCTATCTTTTTTCCATTCTCCGTTAGTTTAATATATCCATATTTTTGATGAATTATCAAATTCTCTTTTTCTAATTCTTTTACTGCCTTATTTACAGAAGGAAACTTTACTTTTAAAAAAACTGCAATATCTTTTATTCTTGAAAAACCATTTTTCTCTTCAAATATATACATAGCTTCTATATAATCCTCCAAACTTTTAGTTAGCTTAGAAGTATTTTTTTTCATATATGTTAGCTTTATCTAACTTTGTTAGTATAATTTAAATTATAATAAAAACATTTTCAAAAGGCAAATTTTTTTAAAAATTAAAATAACTAAATAGAAGTTTTTAACTTTAAATAAAAAATATCTTTAGTTTTTGTAAAATAGTAATAGAATAATATAGTCTTCATTTAAAAAGGAGTGTTTATGAAAGAAAATCTAAAATATACGAAAACCCATGAATGGGTTTTAATTGAGCAAGATATAGCAAAAGTTGGTATTACTGATTTTGCTCAAACTCAAATGGGAGATATAGTATTTGTAGACCTACCAAAAAAAGGAACAAAACTAGAAAAAGGGAAACAAGCATGTGTTGTTGAATCAGTCAAATCTGCTTTTGATATATACTCACCATTAACAGGAGAAGTAATAGAAGTAAATGAAAAGCTTACCTCCGAACCAGCTATAATAAACCAAGATCCTTATGGTAATGGTTGGATATTTAAAATTAAGATTTTAAATATGGATAGTTCTGATCTGATGGATAATACCCAATATGAAGAATTTGTGAAAACTCAGCGACACTAAATCATTATTTTAGATCATTATTCTTTAGTATTTAATTATTAGCTGAGTGGAGGAAATATGTTTATATCAAATACAGAAGAAGAAAAAAAGGAAATGCTTAATACAATTGGAGTAAAAAGTTTTGAAGAATTAATAAATCAAATTCCTAAAAAATATATTACATCAAATTTCAACCTTCCAAATGCTTTAAATGAAATGGAAGCATATAATAAAATGAAAGAACTAAGTAAAAAAAACAGAATAATTAAATCATTTATTGGAGCAGGAGTTTATGAAAGATACATCCCCGCTGTGATAAAACATATAATTACAAGAACAGAATTTCTTACTGCTTATACTCCCTATCAAGCAGAGGCAAGTCAAGGAACCTTACAGGCAATATACGAGTTTCAGAGCATAATTTCAGAATTATACGGAATGGATTATTCAAATGCTTCTATGTATGATGTATCAACTTCACTAGCAGAAGCAGTAAAAGCATGTGCAAGAATTAGTGAAAAGAAAAAAATATTATATTCAAAACTAATAAATCCAAGATATATAGAGGTAGTAAAAACATATTTCTCTGCTAAAGACGATTATATTTTTGCGGAAATTCCTTCAAAAGACGGTGAAACAGATTCAGACGCTTTAAAAGAAATGATAGATGAGGACATATGCTGTGTTATTGTTTCAAGTCCAAATTATCTTGGAATAATTGAAGATATAGAAAAAATAAACAGCATAGCAAAAGAGAAAAATATACTTACTATATGCATTGCTGATCCAGTTTCTCTATCAATTTTAAAAACACCAGGTGAGGCAGGTTTTGATTTTGCAGTAGGAGAAGGACAATCTTTAGGACTTCCTCTTTCATATGGAGGACCTTATCTTGGGATATTTACATGCAAAAAAGAATATTTAAGACAAATGCCTGGAAGAATATGTGGTATGACTCAAGATAAAGATGGTAAAAGAGGATTTGTCTTAACTTTACAAGCAAGAGAACAACATATAAGAAGAGAAAAAGCTCCATCAAATATATGCACAAATCAAGCTTTATGTGCCTTGTGGGCTACTATATATGTAACACTTCTTGGAAAAAATGGATTAAAAGAATTAGCATGTTTAAATCATCAGTTAGCTGTTGAAGCTAAAAATCTTTTTGAAAAAAAAGGTATCAAATTAAAACATAATAAACCTTTTTTTAATGAATTTGTGATAGAACTGCCTATAGAAGCAAAAACTTTAAGGAAAAACATAGTTGAAGAATTTTCAATAGATCCAGGTCTAGAGCTTGAAGATTTTGATAAAGAATACAAAAATAATTTACTTATAGCGTTTACTGAAACAAAAAAGCAAAAAGATATTGAAGAACTTATAGAAGTGTTGTTTAAAAAAATAAATAATCCATGCTAGTAGGAGGAAAAGATGGAAAATTTTGA
>JAOAEH010000039.1 GCA_026416895.1 Elusimicrobiales bacterium | reverse complement strand
TTTTTATAAAATATGATAATATATATAGAGAAATGGAAAATTTAATAAAATTCATATTCCAAAAAGGAGAATGAATAATATGAAAACAAAAAATTACATATATCTTTTATTATTTGTTTCTATTTATCTAGTTAATTTTTTATATGCTGAAAAAATTTCAATATATCACACAAGTGATGTTCATGGGATGTACTCTTCAAGAAAGGCAAAATGGGATAATGAAAATTCAACAAGAAGTATAGGAGGATTTCCAGCACTTATGTCACTTGTAAAAAAAGATCCAAACAAATATATCCTTCTTGATTCAGGAGATATGTTTCAAGGTAGTCCTGAAGGCAATATAACTAAAGGTATGGCAACAGTTGAATTTATGAATATGTTGGGATATTCTGCTGCAGTTGTTGGAAATCATGACTATGATTTTGGAGAAGAAAATTTAAAAAAACTGATAAAATCTGCAAAATTCCCTTTTTTAGGAGCAAATATATACTACCTTAAAGATGAAAAAACAGATAATGAAACAAAAGACAAAAATGTAGACTACTTAAAACCATATACTATAATAAATATAAGTAAAAGAAATATTGCTATTTTAGGAATTGCTGGACAACATACAAAAACATCAACTTTACCATCAAATGTAAAACACCTAAAGTTTAAAGATGAAGCAAGAGAAACTAAAAAATGGATGGAGGAAATAAGAAAATTAAATCCTGATGCTGTTATAATCTTAGCACATATAGGTATAGATCCAAATTTAAGCCAGAAAATTATAGATGTTTCAACATATACTTTTACCCATACAAGAAATACCACTATTCAAATAGCAAAAGCTGCTCAAAATGCTAACTTAATTTTAGGTGGTCATAATCATACCGGCCTTATTAATGGTTGGAAAGAACCAGAAACAAATACTATGATATGTGAAAGCTATTGGGGCTTGACTCATGTTACAAAAGCTGAAATTGAATTTGATGATTCTACTGGAAAAGTTAAAAATGTTTCTTGTAAATTAATACCTTTATGGGTAGATGAAACTGGAGAAGATAAAACTGCAATAAAAAAATGGGAAGAAATATATAGTTCAGTTTCAAAAGAAATGGATAAAATTATTGGAAAGGCTAAAAAAGCTTTAACATTTGATTCTCAAACTTTTGATAATGCTATTGGAAATTTCGTAACAGATATAACTAGATTAAAAGCAAATACAGAAATTGCTTTTCAAAATGCAGGTGGAGTAAGAAATATAATAAACGAAGGAGATATAAAAATTAGAGATATTTATCAAGTAATGCCATTTGAAAATACTATAGTAGTTTTAAAAATGAAAGGAGAAGATATATATGAAGTTATAAAAGACAATCTTAAAATAAATAAAACATCAATGTATATTTCTGGCATAAAAGTTAAATACAAAATAAAAGATGATAAAGTCGAAATATTAGAAATATTACTCGAAAATGGAGACAAAATAGAACCTCAAAAAATATATACTGTAGCAACAAACAATTATCTTACATCTGGAGGAAGTGGAGGCAAGGCTTTTAAAAATGCTATAGAAAAAACTGATACTATGATTTTAGTTAGGGATGCACTGATAGAATGGATCAAAAAAAACAAGGAAATAAAAGAATGGGAAACTGGAAGATTTATTAGAGTTGAATGAAATTTTGGTTTTTAATCTTAATTTTTTTAATCTTAAACTCATGTAATTTCAGAAAAGAAGAATTAGAACTTATATGGATTGAAAATATACCTAAACTATTTTGGGAAGAAGAAGAAAAACTCCCATGTTGTTTGGCTTCTAAATCCAACAGATTGATATTTACAACATCACTTATATCACAGGAAAGAATTCCACAAAATATTTATCATTACGGTTTAGACACTATACTAATATCATCATACTGTTTTTACAATGCAGTTTTACTCTCCCAATATGACTTTAACATAGAATCGACAAAACTAATGGAATATTATCGTAAATACCCTAACCTAATTGCTACAAACGTGTATGTAAAATACAACATGAATGGATTTACAAAATACTATACTAAAGAAATATTTGGCAAAAAAAAAGTAATATATTCTATAGTTGCTAATAGCGACTCACCTTCAAGTTCATTCTATATAAATGATTACAGAATTGAAAATCCTATTTATGAGATAAATAAACTAAACAATAAACTAAAACCAGACAACTATATAGTATTTTTATTTTTAGATAAAACAATAGATAGTAATAACAAAGATTTTTTTCATAACATAATAAATTCTTTATATCCAAAACCACAAATAATATTTACAAATATAAATAAAAAGATAAAAATTTCAAAAACAAACATTATCCCACTTCCATCAAAAACATCAACAACAAAAATAATTAAAACTTTTGGGGTTACAAAGATAAAAACATATCCATTAAAATCTGAACTAGATTACAAAAAACTACAACAACTTACCGAATTAAAAAACAAAACGTTCAATGAACTAAATACTAACCTTCTTTCAGTATCAAAAAACTTAGACGAACGCGAGTTAGGCATGCTTATTTCAAAAGGAATTATAAATTTCATATTTTCTGATATAGTTATAATTCCAAATGATATTATAAATTCAGATATAAAATCAAATAAAATCTCATATAAAGATCTATATAAAATTATAAAAAACCCTGAAGATAAACTAGTATATATAAAAACTAGCGGAGAAAAGATTCAAGACATACTCCAAAATTTTGAAAAAAACAGTATAATATACATCAACTCGAAAAATATAATAAATGAAAAACCTAACTTTCAAAAACTAAAAATATATAAAATAACAACTACATTGGATTTCATCAAAAAAAATGATGAAATTTTTAATTTCATAATGGAGTTTTCTATTTTAAATATAAAAATTAAACAACCTGTTATTTGGTACTTCAAAAAATTAAAAAAAGTATGATAAAAAAAATCAAGGAATCAACAAAGTTATGGCTTTTAAAATGGTATAAAAGATTTAAAACATTCGTATATTTATTTTCAACATGGGCAGTTATATATTCAACAGTAAATGTATTAGAACTTAGTATAGGTTTTGAATATGATGATGTTTTAGCATACACATCACAAGCATACTTAAAAGCAAAAAATCTAAAAAATGATGAATTTTATAAAGAAATAAATGAAAATTCTCATCTTGACAGAATAAAAATAATCCCATTTATAATATATAAAACAGCAAAATTATTTGGTTTCTCAACAGATATAATAATTGATAGGAAAAATATATCTACCAAAAAAATACTATCAAAATGGAAAGATTCCAAAATATATTTCGTATCTGATTCTAATGAAAAATATGAAATAATTAATAATAAAAAATATTTAATATTTTTTGCAAACTCTGATGACGGAATAATACAAGCAAAAAAAGCAAACGTATATCCAATAAGAATAAAAAGAAATCAAAAATCATTAAATCCCTTACCATACAACCCAGGTAAATTTGGCGAAAAACAAATTCCTTTATCTCAGTTTTAAAAAATGATATAATATTATATTATATGGAATGTATTTTTTGTAAAATAGTAAAAAAAGAAGTTAAATCAAAAATAATATACGAAGATGAAGATATAATTGCTTTTAATGATCTTAATCCTCAAGCGCCAACACATATACTAATAATCCCAAAAAAACACATAGAATCAATTATAAACTGTAAAGAGGAAGATGTAGAAATATTAGGAAAACTTGCCTACACAGCTAAAAAAATAGCTGAAAAATTAAATATAACAGATTTTAGAATAGTTAATAATTGCGGTAAAAAAGCTGGACAAAGCGTTTTTCATATACATTACCATTTTTTAGCTGGTAGAAGAATGGGATGGCCGCCTGGCTAAATTTATAAAAATTAGCCAAAAAGGAGGTGATTACCTTGGTATACATAAGAGTGAAAGATAATGAATCTCCGGAAGAAGCACTTAAAAGATTTAAACATGAATGTGAGAAAAATGCTATACTAAAAGAGATTAAAAAAAGGGAGTTTTACATATCACCAAGCCTTGAAAAAAAAATTCGAAGACAAGAGCTCAAAAGAAAACTAAGAAAACTTACAAATAAAAAATAATCCCAAATTAATGGATTATTTTAAAATAGCAAGAGATATTAAAGAAAAAATAGATATTGTGGATATAGTTTCTTTTTATGTAAAGGATTTAAAAAAAAGAGGAAAAAATTATATTGCATTGTGCCCTTTTCATAGTGAAAAAACTCCCTCTTTTACAGTAAGCAGAGAAAAACAAATATTTTATTGCTTTGGATGTAATAATGGAGGAGATGTTATTAGTTTCGTCAGCAAAATTGAAAACATATCTAAAATTCAAGCTTTAAAAAAGCTCGCATCTATGGCTGGAATATTCATAGATAACATAAAATTAGAAGAAGAAAATCCATATGAAAAAGAAAGAAAATTAATAAAACAAATAAATATGGAAGCAGCACTTATATACAATTCTATGCTTAAATCCTCAGAAGCAAAAAAGGCTATTGAATTTCTTAAAGAAAAAGGGATAAAAGAACAATCCATTTTAAACTTTATGCTTGGGTATGCTCCTTCCTATGAAAATTTCTTATATAACAGTTTATCAAAAAAATATCCAAAAGATATTCTTATAAAAACTTCACTTTTCTCAACATCTTTCGGAAAATTAACAGATGTTTTCAGAGACAGAATCATAATTCCTATTAGAAATATATCAGGAGATATTGTAGGTTTTGGAGCAAGAACAGTTGGAAATGAAAATCCTAAATATCTAAACACTCAAGAAAACCAAATTTTTATAAAAAGAAGAAATTTGTTTGGGCTTTTTAATTCATTAACACAGATCAGAAAAGAAAGAAAAGCTATCATAGTGGAAGGTTATTTTGATGTAATACTTATGCATCAATATTTATTTACTATAACTCTATCTACCATGGGAACTGCCTTCTCACAAGAACATGCACATATCCTAAAAAACTATGTTGATGAAATAATCTTAATGTTTGATTCAGACAAAGCAGGAATAAATGCTGCTATAAAAGCAGCAGATATTTCAATAGAAGAAGGATTATATCCAAAAGTAATAGTTTTGGAAGAAGGAATAGATCCAGATGAACTTCTAATAACAAAAGGTCCAGATGCTATGCTTAATCTAATTAATAATGCTTTAGATATAATCTCTTTCAAAATAAATCTTATAAAAAAGAAAAACACTGAACTTTCACCAGATAAAAAAAACAAAGCAGTAGAATTTATTTGTGATACTATAGCAAAAGAAAGAAATGAAGTAATAAGAATGGAATGGATAAAAAATGTTAGTAAAGAATTTTCTGTAGATGAATCTATTATTAAAAAAATTGTTTTACAAAAAACTAAAAGCAAGAATATTTCAATTCAAAAAAATCAAATTACTTTAATAAAACCAGAAATCTCTATAATAGAAGAAAACTTAATAGAAATGCTCTTTAAAAATCCATCATTAGCAGAAATTTTAAAGAATGGTTTTGAGATATCTTATCTTGAATCTGAGTTTAGCAAAAAAATAGTTTCTTTCTTTATTGGTTTAAAAGATACATTGAATTTAGAAGAAAAACTTATCTCACAATATCCAGACTATGAAAATGAAATATTAAGGTTAATATTAAAATCACAAAATATTAATGATGAAACAGTAACTCCTGAAAATTTTAAAAAAACACTTCTTATAATTGAAAAAAATTACTTGGAAAAAGAAATAAAAAAAATAAAAGAAAAAAACATTAGTTCTTTAGAAGAATTAAAAAAATACAATGAATTAATACTAAAACTAAAAAATATTAATTTATCAATATAAGGAGAGTATATGACAAACAATTCAAAACACCTAAAAGAACTAATAGAATTAGGAAAAGAATACGGTTATCTTACTATAGAGGAAATAAGCAAATCAATGTCTAACACTAATATGAGTGTAGAAGATGTAGAAAATTTTATGTCTACTCTTGAAGAACTTGGAATAGAAGTAAGAGAGAAAGAAAAAACAAAAATTTCAGAAAGAGAAAAAGATTTTCAAGGAGACGAATGGTCAAGCTATCCTGATGTATCTAACTCAATAAAAATGTATCTTTCTGAAATGGGAAAAACTCCTCTATTAAAAAGAGAAGAAGAAATTACACTTGCAAGAAATATAAAAGAAAGAGAAAAAGAACTAAGAAATCTTGTCTTACAATCTCCTGTTGCAATACGAGAAATAAAAAATTGGGAGGCTTTAATAGAACAAGAAGAGATGACTACAAAAGAATTGATGCCTAGAGGTAGAAAAACAAAAAGAGAATTAAAAAATATGGAAAAAAAGATGAAAAAAACAGTAAAAAAGATATCAAAAATAGAAAAAGAAATTTCAAAACTTGAAGAAAAAATGAAAACAAAAATATCTCAAGCAATAAAAATAAAAATAAAAAATAAAATAGATCAAAAAAGATCTGAAATAGTTAAATATATTCTTGATTTAAACCTAAATCAAGAAAAAATTAAAAGATTAACAAACAAGATAAAAAGCATTGCTCAAAAAATAAAAGATATAAAAAATGAATTTGAAAGATATTCAAAATTTTACGGCAACATAGATATTTTACTTGAAAACTTTAAAAAATTTAAAGAAGGAAAATTAACTAAAGATGAATTTAAAGAAATACATAACTTCTATCCAAAAGAAGTAGAAGCAGCTATTGAAAATATTGAAAAACTTAAATCTAAATATCAAGAAACTATAAAACAAGTTCCAGGAGATTTAAATGAATTTTTAGCACTAAATGAAAAAATATTATTTCTTGAAGATCAGATTTTACAAGATAAACTAAAACTAATAAAAGCAAATTTAAGACTTGTTGTTTCAATAGCAAAAAAACATATTAACTCTAATCTTGAACTATCTGATCTAATTCAAGAAGGTGGTTTAGGACTTATGAAAGCAGTAGAAAAATTTGAATACAAAAGAGGCTTTAAATTTTCAACATATGCTACATGGTGGATAAGGCAATCTATAAATAGAGCCATTGCCGATCAATCTAGAACAATCAGAATTCCAGTACATATGAAAGAATTAGTATCAAAACTAATGAAAGTTGCAAAAAAATTTAGACAAGAATACGGTAAAGAACCAACAGTAGAAGAGTATGCTAAAAAACTTAACCTACCAATTGATAAAGTAAAAATGGCATTAAAAATAATGCAGGAACCTGTATCTCTTGCAACTCCAATAGGCGAAGATGAAGATTCGTCTTTAGAGGATTTTATAGAAGATAGATATGCAAATCCCCCATCAAACTCAGTCATAGATATACTTAGAAAAAGAGAAATAAATAAGATACTTTCTACATTAAGTGAAAGAGAGGCAAAAATATTAAGACTGCGCTTTGGAATAGATACCGGATATCCAAGAACGCTTGAAGAAGTAGGAAAAATTTTTAGAGTAACACGTGAAAGAGTAAGACAAATTGAAGCAAAAGCTATACGCAAATTAAGGCATCCATCTAGAAGTAAGATGATAAAAGATTATTTAAGTAACAATTTTACTAAATAGTTTTAATTATATATCATCATTCCAAACAAATTCAAATTTACTTATTATAACGGTATCTCCATTTTTAATCCCATTTTTTTTAAGTTCTTTAACAACTCCAATTCTTTTTAATATTTTATACATCCTTTTAACTGCTTCTTCATTTTCCATATCTGTCATACTTGCAATTTTTTCTACAGATTTTCCTGAAATATAAAAAATATTGTTTTTCTTTTCCACTTTAAAACTTTTTTCAACCTTAATTGTTTTCACTTTTTCACCTAGATTTATTTCTAAACTATGTTTAGAATCAACATCTGAAAGTAAAAAAATTATTCTATCTAATAAATTATCAATTCCCTCTCCAGTTACTGAAGAAATCAAAAAAACATCTTTTTTATATTCATTTTTTATTTTTTTAAAAAAATCAAAAGCAATATAACCGATATCTGCTTTATTTACCGCTATTATCTTTGGTTTCTTAAGAAGTTTTGTAGAATAGTTTTTTAATTCATTTTCTATTATCCTAATAGACAATAAAGGATCAATTCCAAAATATCCATTAGGATCTACCAAATGCAGGAGAATTTTAGTCCTCTCTATGTGTCTTAGAAATTCATGTCCAAGTCCTTTCCCTTTTGAAGCTCCTTCAATAAGCCCAGGAATATCCGCTATTACAAAATATTTTTCTTTATGTCTACATATACCAAGATTTGGTTTTAATGTAGTGAAAGGATAATCTGCAATCTTAGGCTTTGCTGAAGTCACTCTAGATAAAAAAGTAGATTTACCAGCGTTTGGAAAACCTACAAGTCCAACATCAGCTATTAATAACAATTCAAGAACAAGTTTCTTTTCTTCTCCTTTTTCACCTAATTCTCTAATTACAGGAGCTTGATTTACAGATGATTTAAAAGAAGCATTTCCTCTCCCCCCCTTACCACCCGAAGCCACTAAAACTTCCGCACCATCATCAATTAAATCACAAATAATATTACCTTTTTCATCTTTTATAATTGTGCCGCATGGTACCATTATAATAGTATCTTTCCCCTTTCTTCCTTTTTTATTTCCAGATCCACCATTTTCACCATTTTCAGCCTTTATATGAGGTGAATAAGAAAGATGAGTAAGCGTATTATATGATCTTGATGCTTTAATTATAACATTACCACCATCACCACCATCTCCTCCATCAGGTCCTCCTTTAGGAACATATTTTTCCCTTCTAAAAGAAACACACCCATTACCACCATCACCTGCTTTAACATAAACCCAAACTTTATCAATAAAATCTTTAATATTTTCCATACCCATAAGAATTATATACCACTTTCAATAAAAAATATATGGTATTCTCTTTGAAATGTCAATTGGAAGGATAAACACTAACCTGTTGTTTACCTTTTCTAACAAACTCAAATCTAACTATTCCATCCTTCAAAGCAAAAAGAGTAAAATCCTTTCCACAACCTACATTCAATCCAGGGTGAAACTTAGTTCCCCTTTGCCTTACTATAACCTCCCCCGCTTTAACAAACTGTCCTCCAAATTTCTTAACACCTAAATATTTAGGATTACTATCTCGCCCATTAGATGTAGAACCTTGAGATTTAGTATGTGCCATATAAGTACCTCTTTATGAAAGCTTTATTTCTTTTATTTTTATTTCAGTCATAATTTGTCTGTGTCCTTTACTTTTTTCATATGCTTTCTTTGGTTTTTTCTTAAATACAATTATTTTTGGTGCTTTAAAATGCCTTAAAACTGTTGCTATTACTTTACCCTCATTTGAAGGATTAGGATTATTTTCACCACCAGACCAAAGGGCTTTAAATTCAACATCCTGCCCAACTTTGGCGTTAATCTTTTCAATATGTAAAACTTCACCTGGTGCAACCCAGTATTGCTTTCCACCTGTTTTAATTATAGCATACATATAGATTTATGATACTAAAAATTGAAAAAAAATTCAAGTTATTATATAATTTGAATATGGATAAAACTAGTGATTTACCTATAGAAAACATACTTAAACTAGCAGCAGATGAATCTATAGTACCATATTTTATAACAGATAAAGAAGGAAAAATAATATATGCTAACAAAGCTCTTTCAAAAAATACTGGTTATGAAATAAATGAGATTACTGGCAAAAAAACATCAATATTTAAAAGTGGCAAACACAACGAAGAATTTTACAAAAAACTATGGAGTACAATACTTAAAGGATCTTTCTATAGAACTAGAATAATAAATAAGAAGAAAGACGGAACTTTGTATCAAGTTATGCTTACAATACAACCAGTTAAAATAAATGAAGAAATAAAATATTTTGTAGCAAGAGAAGAAGATTTAACATTTCTTATAGAACTTGAAAACAAATTAATTGAATCACAAAAATTAGAATCTATTGCTTTAATGGTTGGAGAATTATCACATGATTTTAATAACTTTCTTACAGTTGTAATAGGAGCACTAGATTTAATAAAAGATGAATTAAAAGATGGTTCATCAGTAAAACAACTTGCAGAAGAACTAACAAAAAGCGCAAAAAATCAAGCACACACAATAAAACAGCTTTTGACTTTTGCGCGTAAAAGTCAACCAAATCTAGCAGAAACTGATATTAATAATATCCTCGTTGAGATAAAATCTCTTATTGAATCCCAATTAACATCTCAGATAAAACTTGAATATTATTTGGCACCTGAACTGAAAAAAACAAAAGTAGATGAACAACAAATAAAACAGGCAATCCTCAACATTACACAAAATGCAAAAGATGCTATTGGCACTACAACAGGCATTGTTACAATAAAAACTTATAATTATAAAAACTTATCTG
>JAOAEH010000057.1 GCA_026416895.1 Elusimicrobiales bacterium | reverse complement strand
TTATTATCAATTGCTGTTGCTGAATATCCAGCACCAGTGTAGTAAAAAATCTGTTCTATATCTGAACCCTCAGTAGAAGCATAATATTTGTGAGTTTTTACAAGATTAATCTTAGAGATGGCTATTTTCACCTTGCT
This sequence comes from Elusimicrobiales bacterium, assembly GCA_026416895.1. GTDB lineage: Bacteria > Elusimicrobiota > Elusimicrobia > Elusimicrobiales > UBA9959 > JANZZP01. The sequence continues at coordinate 5,271 of JAOAEH010000057.1, read as the reverse complement.
GTTTTTTAAAATAATATCATTTATAGAGTAAAGCATATTTATCTTATCTTCAATACTCACTAAAAAAGGATCTTTTAAAATTGGAGTTTTCCATATATCTTGATATACAGGCTCTGGTACTAACTTCACTCGTAAATTTCTTAAAGTAGATGAGGCTTTTGCCACATCTATTGCATTTTTTACAATTTTTTCTAACTCGCTCTCAGACATATTATTACTTGATGAAAACCCCCAACCTCCATTAACTAAAACTCTAACACCAAAACCAAGTGAGACATCATCTTTAAGTTCTATTATTTCTCTGTTTTTTACTATTATATTCTGAATTCTTTCTTCAATTATTCTTATATCCCCAAAACTAACCTTCTTCATTTTCATTATATCAACTGCTTTTTTCAAGAAATCTTTCATATTTCCCCCTTAAAACTCAGTAGATGATGAAAAATTAAACTCTGATATTTTTATAGCAGGTGAATAAATCCCACCATTCCACCATTCATATGCTTCTCTTTCTCGAGATAATTCCTCAATATTTGAAAAAGCTTCAACTATACTTTGAGTAAATCTCATATTTTTGATTGCAGACACAATTTTTCCATCTTTCACCAAAAATGTACCGTTTCTAGTCATACCCGTCAACTCAATAGTTTTTGGTTTTAAAGTGTTTACATAATGAAGTTCAGTAACCAAAATGCCATAATCAGTATCTGATATAATTTCGTTAATACTCCTTTTCCCACCTTCTACAGACATAGCAACTGGTATAGCTCCATAACCGTTGGGTTCAAATAAAGAATGCCCACTATACCTAAAACCTGTAAGATGTGCTGTTTTTTTATCAGTAACAAGTTCTTTTATAACTCCATTTTCCACTAACACCACTCTTTCTCTTGGATAACCTTCTAGATCAAAGGGTATTATTCCAAGTGGAAAATCAATAGGATCTTCAACTATGGTAAGTTTCTCACTTAATATCTTTTCACCTAACTTATTTGAAACAAAGCTTCTATTTTCGTAATAAGATAATGCATTAAAACCAAGATAACCCATATATCCTATAAGTTCCACACACGCTAAAGGTTCTAATATAACTTTATATTTACCAGGCTTTATTTCAATAGTTCTTCTTGCTGAATCCGATTTTCTCAGTGCTATTTGATTTATTCTTTCATAATCTATATCATCTTTCCAAGAATTAGCCTGTGCTTTACCATAACCACCATTTCTATTAACAGTTATCTCATATGAAATTCCAGTAAGGATTGCTTTCTGATCTAAACCATAATTATCTCTTATAATAATTTCATTTTGGAAATCTGAAATTATTCCATAGGCAAGTCTTGATGTTTTACTACAGAAAGAAAGAAAATTTTTTATCCTTTTAGCTCTAATTTGAGGAGTTATTTGAGTTATTTTTTCATCAAAATATTTACAAGAATTAAATTTAACAGAAGTCTTTGTAGGATATGGAACAAACTCAAGAGGTTTTAAAAATCTAAGTTTTTCTTTTGCCTTTTCCACAGCATTTTTTATACTATCATCATCAAATTTTGATATCATAAACTTAACAGCTTTACTATCATCAATAATTCTTACTTCTATAAGTGCATCTTTTCGTGAAACATTTTGAGATATCTCGTTGTCTCCAAATCTGGTAAGATTCTCTAAAGTAGTATTATAGATAACATGTGTATAAAAAGAGTTTGTATATTTAAAAATCTTATTGATTAATGATTCCATAAAAACCCCCTTTAAATTTATTCTATATCAGGCTAATTTGTTGTTTTATCATCTTGAGTGTATTCATGATGATGAGTATCTTTTGTTTTCTTTTTATGAGGTTTATGATCATGTTGTTGATCTATTTTTATATTATCTGAAAAATCAGGACTTTCTAACCATTTCCTAAGAGAATCATCATCTTTGATTATAAATTTAGGTTCCATTTCAAAAATTAAGTATCTATTTTTTTTTGCCTTATCTAATGTTTCATCAAAATCTGAATCATCAATTGGTGAATGAAAACTTAATACTTTAAAAGTTTCATTATTTGAACCAAATAAATATATGCCTCCATTTGAAGCATGTCCAATTACTATCTGTTTCTCTTTAATATTTGAAAACGCAGCAACTATATCAACCTTTTCTATAAAAGGACATAATGGATTTATCAAAACAACTTTCTCTGCTCCCATTCTAAAAGCATAATCACTTGATTTAAATACAGCAGATTGATAATCTAAACCAGATATATCCAAATAACCTGGTTCATAAGAATCTAACCACCTAAGATCAGGAAATTTTTTAGAAGAGAAATAAGCTATTAAAAGCATGTAATCATCATTATTTTTTATCTTAGAATAAGTTTTAATTGTTATATCCTTAATTATATTAACAGATCTTTCAATGCCAAATCTTTTCTTTATTTCACTGTCTATTAATTCTACTACCGGAGAGGTAACCAAAAACAAAACAGCATTTTTTCTATTCATATTTTCTATAATAAATTATACAATTTTATGATAAAAAGGAAAATTCTTATATTTGGAGGAAGTTTTGACCCTCCACATAAAATACATATTCAAATACTTAAAGATGCTATTAAAAAAATAAAACCTGATAAAACAATCATTTTTCCCACCTATCTCTCTCCATTTAAAAAATCTCACCTGCTAACATATAATGAAAGAAAAAACACTATAAAATTAATGATAAAGGATGCTAAAATAAAAGCAACTATAAATGATCTTGAATATAAACGTAAAAAAAAGACATATACATGGATGATTGTCAAAGAATTAAAAAAGAAATATCTGAACTCAAAAATATATTTCATCATTGGCTCTGATTCATTAAAAAAACTTAAACTTTGGAAGAAATATAAATATTTAATTAGTAATCTCATTTTCATAGTTGCTAAAAGAAAAGGTTATAATATATTGAAAAAAAATATTTCTAGTATAAATTTCTTAACTCTCAAAAAAACTTATCCAAATCTATCATCAACACAAATAAGAAAAGAAATTTTTATAGGAAATTATAATAATGTTCCTAAACATCTTGCAAAATTAATTGAAAAAAAATTTAAAATTAAAAAAACTATATCAAAAATAAAAAAACTAATATCAAAAAAAAGATTTTATCACACACTTGAAACTATTAAACTAGCAACACACTTGGCATGGATAAATGGCATTGACATAAAAAAAGCATTTTTTGCAGCTGCTTTGCATGATATTGCAAAAGATTTTCCATTGGAATTACAAATTAAATTAGCAAAAAAACACTATCCAAATATAAAAAAATTAGATGAGGTTATAAAAAAAGCACCCCAAATACTACACCAATGGAGTTCTGCCACTATAGCAAAGAAAATATTTAAAATAAAAGATAAATCTATATTACAAGCAATATCAAAACACACAACAGCATCAAAAAAAATGTCTATATTGGATAAAATAATATATGTAAGTGACATTTCATCTGAGGATAGAACTTTTTATGAAGCTAAAAAGATAAGAAATTTAGCAATTAAAGATATAAACAAAGCATTTGAAGTAGCTAAAAATACAAAGATAAGATATATAAAAGCATGTAAGAAACACTTTTATGAAAAATATTGATAAAAGTTATAAGACAATAAGTTTTATCGGATTAATATCAATTTTTATCTCAACTATTTTAATGATAAAAATGCCCCTTTCAAATAAGATAATAAGAGAACAAAAAATAAATGTTGTCATATTTATACAAAAATCACAGATTTACATTCTTGAATTAGATACAAATATGAAAAATATAATATTAAAAGAAATTAATGCTTTCCAACAGTATTTAAGAAGTAAAATAGATACCGCATCATTTATTTTAGATAAATCTGGAACAGATTTATATCGAAAAACACAAAATGTTTTATACATTGAAACAGATTTAAAAAATCTTAATGAAATAACAGAATATATAAAAAATTGGAAATATAAACCACACTTTATATTTAAACTTTCAAAGATATTTTTTAATTTTCAATCAAATATCAACTTGTTCGATAGATTGGTTTTATTAACAGAAATACTTAAAATAAACCCAAAAAATTTTTTATATCTTAAAATTTCACTTTTTGATAATTTATCATCACAGAATAAAAGTAACAATTCAACTCCTCTTGTTGCTTTAATAATATCACAAGCCTATAAACAAAAATCTATAAAATATATAGCTACCTTATTGAGGAAAAATAATATAGATATCATTGAAGAAAAGAAAATTTTTAAAAAAATACCTTCAACTAATATAGTTATAAAAAACGATAATAATTTAGAATTAGCAAAAAAAATAATTATTCTTTTAAATCAAAAACAAGAGATCCCAATAAAAATTAATCCAAAAGTAATATATGATGCTGAAATATATATAGGAGATGATTTTAAATTAGGAGGATAAATGGAATTAATAAAAATTTTTACTACTGCTATAGAAAAGGGAGCAAGTGACATACATATAATACCAAACAAACCACCATATATGAGATTAAAAGGGGAAATTATACCAATTACACAACAGATTATACTTACCCAAGAACAAACTAAAGCTCTTATATATGGACTCCTTTCAGATTCCCAAAAAGCAAGATTTGAAGAAAACCTCGAACTTGATTGCTCATTTGCCATAAAAGGTCTTGCTAGATTTAGATTAAATGTTTTTATGACAAAAAATGGAGTAGAAGCTGTAGCAAGAATCATTCCTTCAAAAATACCAAATCCAAAAGACATAGGACTTTCCGATGAAGTAATATCATTAATTGAGCAGCCAAAAGGATTAATTCTTGTTACAGGTCCAACAGGTTCTGGAAAATCTACTACACTTGCTTCTCTCATAAATACAATAAATGAAAAATACAATCTAAATATTATAACTATAGAAGACCCAATTGAATTTGTATATGAAAGCAAAAACTCTATAATAAGACAAAGAGAAGTAGGACAACACACTAAATCATTTTCAAATGCTCTTAGATCTGCTCTGAGAGAAGATCCAGATGTAATCTTAGTAGGAGAAATGAGAGATCTTGAAACAATACAACTTACATTAACAGCAGCAGAAACAGGACACCTAACTTTTGCCACCCTACACACTCAAGATGCAGCAACAACCATAGATAGAATAATAGATGTTTTCCCACCTCATCAACAAGAGCAAATAAGAATACAAGTCGCATCATCACTCCGCTGCGTAATATCTCAAATATTATTGCCAAGAAAAGATGGAAAAGGG
>JAOAEH010000069.1 GCA_026416895.1 Elusimicrobiales bacterium | reverse complement strand
GTCTACTACTTACATGCCCCTCACTTCCCTCGCCATGCAAGTGAACTTCAACAACGGCGTTGCCAGCAGCTATGATAAGACTAGCGACGGCTTTGTCCGGTGCGTGCGGGCTGGCCCGTGAATTAATTATTTGATCATTTAATTGATTATTTTAGTTTTTTATATGTGAATAGTGTTAATTATTTTCCCTTTATTTTCTTGTAAATCTAATTTGATTTTTTAGTAACAAAAATAAAGGTAAATGAAAAAAAAATGAAAATTAGGTCTTTAGTCCTGTGTATGTATGAATCTTTAGGGCTTGATAGATATTATATTAGTAAGGTAATATTATTATATAGTTGAAGGTTGAAGGTATATGATGAAAATATATAGAAAGGTGTTGGTAATTTTGTTTTTAATAGAAAGTGTATTTTTGTTTTCATATAGTTCAAAGTCATTAGATCCAGAAGTCATAAAAAATAATTTTTCTATTTCTATAAATTTTGATGAAGTATTAAGAAATGTTCCTGAAGTAAGTTATATATCAGAATTTCGAAAGACAGATATAGGTGATTTTTCCCATATTAAAAATTATGCTTTTGCATACATAAATAATTTAATAGTGGATGCAGTGAATGCAAGTAAATCAACAATTGATTGTGTAATATATAGTATTCAAATGAAAGATGTTCCTGATGCGTTAATTGCTGCAAGAGATAGAGGAGTTAAGGTGAGAATAATAATAGATGAATCCCATGTCTATCCTCGTCCTGATACACAAATAAAAAAGTTGATAAATGCTGGAGAAGGTATAGAGGTAAGAACCTTAAGGGGAACTAGAAGTTATGGAGTTATGCATAATAAAATAACTATACATGATAAATCACTTATTACAACAGGTTCATATAACTGGACATTTGCATCTACTTTTTCAAATTATGAAAACTTGGTTGCACTTAAAAAACCTGAATATGTGAATGGTTATGTTAAATATTTTGAATGGATGTGGTCTAAATCAAGAACTATACAACAAGGGCCAAGTGGTGAATTGCCAGTGGGTTATTTTGGAATTCCACCTCAATCACCACAAAATATGCTAACTCTAAATGGTATTGAAGTACCACTTTACATCTTTTCTCCAGGTTCTGATATGGAAAATAAACTGGCAAAATTGATAGATACTGCAAGAGTGAGTATAGATGCTGTAACTTTTACTTTTTCTTCAAAATCAATTGCAGATGCAATAATTAGGGCTTATAGAAGAGGTATTAAAGTTAGATTTTTAGAGGATAAAAATATGGCAAGAGCAAGTGAAATGGCAAAGATGATTTTTGAGGCTGGAGTGCCTTTTAAATGGATTGGTGGCAGGAATGAAAAGGGATCTATGCATAATAAGTTTATAATTTTTGATGGTAAAATATTGGCTACAGGATCTTATAATTTTACAACTAATGGAAGTATAAATTCATTTGAGAATATGGTTTTTATCAATGATGAGTCAACAGTTAAGGCATATATTTCTAACTTTAATTGGTTCTATTCACAAGCAAGTTCTCCTCAGTCTGTAGATGAGTTTGATGAGGTTGATACATCTAGGTATCAAGTTCAAGAAAAAGAGATAGATTAATTTGTTATAATTTTTTCAATATTGAAATCAAAAATTGATTTTAATTTTTTAAAAATGTATAATTTTATAAAAAGGGGGGTTTTAAAATAAACCCTCTAAAAGGAGAGGGAGATGAGTTCAAGTTCTAGTAAAAAATTAGAAAATCAAAATATACCTGATAATGAGTATAAGACATTACCTGAAGGATATGGAGAAACGGAAGCTGTTCTTCTTCCTCGCGACCCTTATTGGATGTATATATATTGGGAAATTACTGAGAACTCAGTAAAAAATCTAATATCTTCAATAGGGATTGAAACATACTCTTCGGCTAAAAAAGTAATAAGGGTTTATGAGATTTCGGAGAAAGATGAATTTTTAGGCTTTTTTGATATTCCTGTTATATTTGAAGCTCGTAATTGGTATATAAACGTTAAAGAGTGTGGAAAAACATATCTTTGTGAAATAGGAATTATAACGCCTGATGGTAGGTTTATAGGTATAGTGAAAACAAATAAAGTATCACTTCCGCGTGCTGGAGTGTCTGATATAATAGATGAAAAGTGGATGATAGTAAATCATGAATTTGAAAAATTGCTTGAGATTTCTGGAGTGGATTATATTGGAAAGGGTTCTGCTGAGATCGCAAAGTCTCTAGCTCAAAGGTGGGAGATGTTGAAAAGTGTTTTTTCTAGAGTTAGTTCTTTTGGTATATCTTCTTTTTCTTCACATGAGATACTAAAAGAAAAGGAGAAAGAAAAAGTTAAAAATTTCTGGTTGGTTGCAGATTGTGAAGTGGTAGTTTATGGAGCGACTGAGCCAAATGCAACTCTGATAGTTGGAGATAGAAAGATAAATTTAAATCCTGATGGGACTTTTGCTTTAAGATATGCTTTAGGGGATGGAAATATTGTCATTCCAATAAGGGCTGTTTCTCAGGATGGAACAATGAAGAGGGGGATAACCTTTAAGATATCAAGAGAGACAACTAAAGATGAATAACGAAAAAGGTTATCTCTGTTTAGTTCTTCATGCCCATCTTCCTTATGTGAGACATCCAGAGTATCCTGATTTTTTAGAAGAAGATTGGTTTTTTGAAGCTATGTGCGAGACTTATATCCCTTTGCTTGATATATATGAAAGATTAACAAATGAAGGAGTAGATTTCAGAATTACCATGTCATTAACTCCTCCATTGTGTAACATGATGTCAGATCCTCTTTTAAATGAAAGGTTTAAAAACTATCTTTATAAAAGAATAGAGTTATGTGAGAAAGAAATATTTAGAACAAAAAATACTCCTTTTTATAAAACAGCACAGATGTATTTAAGTAGGTTTTTAAGAATAAGGGAGATTTATGAAGATTATTATAAAGGATATATTATAAATGGTTTTAAAAAGTTTCAAGAATTAGGAAAACTTGAGATAATTACATGTTGTGCCACTCATGGTTTTTTGCCTCTTCAAATAAGAAAAGAAGCTGTTAATGCTCAAATTAAAATAGCAACTGATGATTATAGAGAAAAGTTTGGAAGAAGTCCTAGAGGTATATGGTTAGCTGAATGTGCATATAATCCCGGTGATGATCATTTCCTTAAAGATTATGGAATTAGATTTTTCTTTCTTGAAACTCATGGGATCCTTTATGGAACTCCAAGGCCTAGATATGGTGTATATGCACCAGTATATTGTCCAAGTGGAGTAGCTGCTTTTGCAAGAGATATGGAGAGTGCTCACCAAGTTTGGAGTGCTGAGATGGGATATCCTGGAGATTATAGATATAGAGAGTTTTACAGAGATGTTGGCTATGATTTGGATTATGATTATATTAAACCATATCTTCATCTTGATGGAGTTAGAAGAAATGTTGGTATAAAGTATTATAAGATAACAGGACGAGTACCACTTAGCGAAAAACAGCCATATGAACCTGATGAGGCAAAAGAAATAGCAGCAATTCATGCTGGTAATTTTATGTTTAATAGAGAGAGGCAAATAGAGTATCTTGAAAGTTTTCTTGGAAGAAAACCTGTAGTTGTATCTATGTATGATGCAGAGCTTTTTGGACACTGGTGGTTTGAAGGACCTTGGTTTTTAGAGTATTTGTTTAAAAAGATTCATTATGATCAGAAAACAATTAAGATGATTACACCGATAGAATACTTAAATATATATCCAGATAATCAAGTAGTTCAACCTATAATGTCAAGCTGGGGAGATAAGGGATACAACGAAGTGTGGCTTAATGGCTCAAATGATTGGATATATAGACACCTTCATAAAGCAACACAGAGAATGATAGATTTAGCAAATAAATTTTATCATACTACAGATCCTTTAATTATACGAACATTAAAACAATGTGCAAGAGAATTAGTTCTTGCAACAAGTTCTGATTGGCCTTTTTTGATGACGGTTGGGACTGCAAAAACTTATTCTACAAGAAGATTTATAACTCATATACAAAGATTCACAAAATTATGGGAAAGTATTGAAGCTGGAAAGATAGATGAAGCATTTTTATCGGATTGTGAATGGAAAGATAATATTTTTAAAAATATGGATTGGAAAGCGTTTGCTTCTTTTAACCTAAAAAAATAAAGATATTTTCTATTATGTTTTCTTTTCTAGAATAGTTTTTACTCGTGCTATTAATACTTCATTTTCAAATGGTTTTGCGATATAATCATCAGCACCATATTCAAATCCCTGTATTTGATCTTCAATCATAGATTTTACAGTAAGCATTATAACTGGAATATCGAATATTTCTTCATCTTCTCTAATTTTATTTAGAGTTTCAAATCCATTCATATTTGGCATATTTACATCAAGTATTACAAGATCAAATTTTTCTTTTTTCAATTTTTCAAATCCTTCTAAACCATCTTTAGCAGTATCTACCATATAACTATTTTCTTCAAGTAGTTCTTTTACAAGATGTCTAAATATTACATCATCATCTATTACTAGTATTTTTTTCATAAAACTACTCCTTAAAAAGAAATTTTAATTTATAAAAATATTTAGTTTTATTCATATATATATCCTATACCCCATATATTTTTTATTTTTGAAGATAATGGAGGAATATGTTCTTTTATTAATTGAATATGTTTGTCTATTAATTGCGGAGTTATTTTGTCTATTTTTTCTGAATATATTATTGATGCTATTTTAAACCTTTCTACAGTTTTTCCTTCATTTGAGATCAGTATGGAAAGTATTGCTGCTTGCTTTTTAGTTATCTTAAATTCTTTCCCGTTAATTATTATTTTTAATGTTTCTAAATTTAGAGTTGTTTTTCCGTCAGACGATGTAATAATGTTATTTTTCTCTTTTTTAAATTCAGTTCTAAATGAAGCTATTACTTTAGCTAATATTAAATCTGGAACAAAATTTTTTGTGTCTATTACATCAATTGCCCCATTTATGATTATTTCATAGGTTTCATTTATTGATACATTTCCATTATGAATAAATAGGAATTTTATAGATGGATAAAGTTTCATTAGTTTTAGAATTTCATTTTTTGTTTCTTTATTAATTTCATAAATTGATATTGCAAATTCGTTTAAAAACTTTATTTTTTCAAGTGTATTATAGTAGTCATCTTCTATTTCAAATATTGTTGGTCTAATATTTTTTGTTTCGAAATATGGAATAATTTTTTTTCTTAGTTCTATACTGATAAAAATCAATATATTTTTAAACAAAAAGTTCATAAAAAATTCATTAATTTTTCATGATTTATTTCACTTTTTATATTATACTATAAACAGTATGAGTTTTAAAATATTTCTGTTTATATTAATATTTTTTAATTCTATGAATAAAATTTATTCATTTGTTTCATACTCTAATGATTATGAGCTTATTAATTCTGATATATCAAACTCATCTAGTTTTTCAGCAGGTGGGGATTTTAGTAATAATGGTTGTTTAGGACAGAATTTTGCTAATGATTCTGTTAAAAAAATTGGTGATTATTCCCTTAGAGTTGGTTTTTATAATCCACCTCATTTTCAATTTCAGAGAAGTGTAGATTCTTTTTATAAATGGAATGATGAAAGAAAAGTAAGATTTCCTGCAAATTCTGTTAGTTTAGAAAGATTTGATATACTTTGGCAAGAGATAGATATAAACAGTGTTCCAGAGATAGTTGAAGCTACAAGGAAACTTTCCAAAATAAAAGGTATTGAAATATTTCCAACGGAATTGTTTAATTTTGCTTTTTTTGATGAGGAAAAAATAGAAATTAAAACATCTAAAAAAGGTATTGTTTCGGTAAAAGTTAATGATATGAATTCTGATGGATATATTGATGCAACAAACTCAAAAATAAAATTTAAAACTCTTTCTGGTTATCTTTATGATGATGATTATAAAATATGGGCAAAAACATTTTCAAGCAGGGTTAATTATTTTCAAACACATGCGATAGTGGAGTTTGAAGTATTAAGTGGTGGAGTATTTGGAGTTATGGGAGATATTGATTTAAGTGTAAAAGATACTTATGCTTTTCCTGTGCCTTTTAGACCAAATGGTCCGAAGTCTGGAGTATGTAGTGGATGTAGTGGAAGTGATGAAGAAGGGATAGTTTTTTATAATGTTCCTCAAAAAGGTTATATTGAAATATACACAGTTGATGGTAGATTAGTAAGAAAAATTAATATTGATGAAAATACAATTATTAATGAAGTTGGTGGAGTAGCTAAGATTAAATGGGATACTAAAAATGAATCAGGCGAAAAACTAGTAAGTGGTGTTTATATATGGCGAGTAGTCTCAGAAAATTACATCACTGGGTTTAAAAATACTAAAACTGGTAA
>JAOAEH010000023.1 GCA_026416895.1 Elusimicrobiales bacterium | reverse complement strand
TTTTCTGATAGATGAATCTACTGCTGGAGATGGTGATTCTTCAACAAGCTTTTGATGCCTTCTTTGTAGTGTACAATCACGTTCAGGAAAAGCAACTATATTACCGTGAAAATCTCTTGCAAATTGAATCTCAACATGTCTTGGTCTTTCGATATATTTCTCAAAAAATACTCCATCATCACCAAAAGCAGCTTTAGCCTCACTTTTTGCCATTTCAAGTTCTTTTAGTAAATCTTCCTCTCTAAAAACAATCCTCATACCTTTACCACCACCTCCACTTGCTGCTTTAATCATTATAGGAAAACCTATCTCTCTTGCAATTTTTAAACAGTCTTTTTTAACACATCCACGACTACCAGGAGTTATAGGAACTCCAGATTTTCTTGCAAGCTCTCTTGCTGTAGATTTATGTCCAAGAAGTTTTATTGAATCAGGTCCCGGACCTATAAAGACTATACCGTATTTAGAACACATCTTCGAAAAATCTGCATTTTCAGATAAAAACCCATAACCAGGATGGATTGCATCTGCTCCAGATGCTTTTGCAGCTGAAATTATTCTTTCCATATTTAAATAGCTTTCTTTAGAAGGAGCCTCTCCTATACAAACAGCTTCATCTGCCATTTCAACATGTTTAGATGTTTTATCAGCTTTTGAGTATATTGCAACTGATTTAATTCCCATCTCTTTAAGAGTCCTTATAACTCTTACAGCTATCTCACCTCTATTTGCAATAAGAACTTTTTTAAATTCTCTAATTTTCACAACTCCTCCTCTATTGAAAATTTTTTTTCCCATAAATCAACGTTTATTTTATAAACGTTAAAAGATTTTTTGCCCTCATAAACTAAAACTTCTACATAATAATTAGAACCATTTTTATGTTTACATCTCCAATCAAACTTATATTTCTCTTTATTAAGACTTTTAAATTTGTTAATAATAAACTCCTCAAATGGAATTCCTTCATTTTTATACTTTTTAGCAAAAAGGATAGCTTCTTCACATAATTCACCTTCAAGCATTCTTAATCTTCTTAAAGCCTCTTTCTTTTCAATACTTTCATCTTTACATACCTCTATTGCATTTTTCAAATCGTTTAATGAAGAATTATAGTCTTTAATAGCAACATAAGAATCTGATCTGGCAACATAAACAGTACACTTTTCATCCGAATTTATGATTGGATTTTTTAAAATATTATTATATACCTCAATAGAATGTTCTATTTTACCTATAAATCTTAAACTATCAGCATAGTTAAAAGTATACCAAAATAGTTCTTCATCTTTATAATATTTTATCGGATAAATATGAGAAAGTTCTATAACTCTTTTACAGCTTTCTACAGAATTTTCATAGATTCTCATCAAATACTCACTCCAACAAAGATATCCACTTGCTCTTGGATCCATAGGATCAATAAGATAAAGCCTTTGCGAAAGGAAAAGTGCTTTGGGAAAATCCTTTTTTTCAAATGCTTTATCTATCTCTTCAAATAGATTATAAACAAAAGGACGTCTCCATTTTCCATATTCCCTAACAAAATTTAGATAATCATCTTTTTCAACACCTTTTTCGATTAATTTATATTTAATAACACTTTGATTAGGATCAAAATAATATACTTCTATATCTTTAAAATCCCATTTGCCAACCTTAGAATAGTAGTTTTCAAGAGTTTTTACATAATCATTAAAACTTACAATAGCTTTAGAATTCTGCGACAAAAATTCATAGGCTTTATCATACTCAGCATCTCTTAATGCTGATAAATATCTTTTTGCTGTTATAAGAAGGTCATACCTTGAAAAACTTTTTCTTCCAAATATTAAATAAAAGATTATAATTATCAACCCAAATGTAAATACACTAATAGTTATTTTTTTAAATAAAATTATCTTTCTATTAATAATATTATTTTTCTCCTCAAATTTTTGCCTTTCAATTTGGTTACTTTGAAGTTTTACAAAATCTTCCACTTTTCTTCTTTCTTTTATAATTGCATCTTCATCAACCAATTTTTCTTTCGCAACAGATTCTACGTTGGCATTTGGAATATTAATTTTTTTTCTATAACTTTCATCTTTCCTTGCTATCGTTTCAGTAATTGATTCAAATTCTAAGATTTTTTTTCCTTTTTCAATTTTACTATCAAAATTATCCTTCTTGTCATTTACTATATCTATTTTTTTGTGAGGAGTTAAAGCTAGCAGATTCCCACACAAATCACAATGATTTTTTTCTACTGAATTTTCATGTGAGCAATTCCCACATATTTTTACTATCTTGCCACCACATTTTATACAAACATCAGCAATTATATTCGGCTCATATCCACAATCTTTGCAAAGCATTCTGCTAGCTTTAATTTCAGACATATCATTCTATTACAAAAAGAAGCTGAGAATATTCAACAAGACTTCCTTCTTCAACAGCTATTAGTTTAATTATTCCATCAACAGGACTTTTAACTTCAATAGTTTTAGACGGTAAATTTATATAACCCAATATATCTTCCTTTTTTACTTTATCTCCTTTTTTAATATTTATTGCTTTACCTTTTTTCGAGAAACTAAAAACACCAACTTCCGGAGCAAAAACTGGAGTTAAATTTGAGTTTATCTTAAGATCCTCACTATTGAAACCTTTCTTTACTAAACTTAATTTAAAATCAGAATCCTTAAAATGAAGCTCATCTAGATCAGTTGAATTGAACCATTCCTTTATTTCTTCTATTAAACTAAGATCCATCTTTACCTCCTTTTACAATTATAAACCTGAACTTTGAGGAGTGAATGGTTTATAAAGAAGCTTAGAAAGCTTTATAATCATAATTTTGTCTTTGTTTTTACAAGTAGGATCATAATCAACACAAATAATATCACAATCTTTTTCAGCAAATTCAACCATAACCTGTCTGCATGCACCACATGGAATTGCAGATTTTGCCACAACACATATCGCCTTTATTTTCTTTTCTCCATTTGAAATAGCTTTAAAAATAGCTGTTCTTTCAGCACACATTGAAAGCCCAAAAGACACATTTTCTACATTACAACCACCATATATTTTTCCACTTTCGCAAAGGACTGATGAACCTACAGGATAATTTGAATACGGAGAATATGAGTTTTTTTGCGATTCTTTTGCAATTTCTATAAGCTTAAATAAATATTTTTTATTAATATTCATCCTATTATTAATCTAAGATCATTTAAAATTTTTTCTGATACAAATTTTTTGTTTGTTAAAACTGCTCCTTTCATAATATCTTCACATCTGCAAGATGGAACAGTTTTTGAAATTTCAGGAATACTTTCAACAAGTAACTTTTTAATATTATCAACATTCTTCTTTAATGTCTCCAAAACTTTATCTTGAGAGACTTCATCTTCTTCCTTCCAACAATCATAATCTGTAACTAAAGAAACTGCCATATAATGCAGCCCAGCTTCTTTTGCTATTTTACACTCAGTTGCTACTGTCATACCAATAATGTCATATCCTTGTTTTCTATGATATTGACTTTCTGCTTTAGTAGAAAACTGAGGTCCTTCTATACAAACATAAATACCACCAAAATGTGCAGTTATACCTAGCTTAGATGTTTTTTCATACATAATTTTAGAGTAATCCATACAAAAAGGATGTGCTAAAGGAATATGTCCTACAATACCATTACCAAAATATGTAGATACTCTTCCTTTTGTCTCATCAACAAACTGATCTGGAAAAACAAAATCCCCTGGTTTTAATTCCTCTTTTAATGAACCAACAGCACTTACAGATATTACAGTTTTTACACCAAAATATTTCAAAGCCCACATATTTGCTCTATGAGGTATCTCAGAAGGAAGTATTGTATGATGCCTTGAATGTCTAGGCAAAAATAAAACAGGAATATTAGATATTTCACCATACATCAAATTATCACTCGGTTTACCAAAAGGAGTATATATTTCAATTTCTCTTTTATTTTTAATCTCATCCATATTATATAGTCCACTTCCACCTATAACACCTATATTTACTTTAATATCACTCATTCTACTACCTCCTAAACTTATCATTAAAATATATTGTATAAAAAAACTATAACCATTTATTTGATAAAATATCTTTATGCATATAACAAAAAGACAAATTTATTACTATGACACTGATGCTGAAGGTGTAGTATATTATGGAAACTATTTAAGATTTTTAGAAGAAGCAAGAACAAAAATGCTTGAAGATGAAGGATTCAAACTAAAAGAATTAGCTAACAAAAATATACTATTTGCAATTAAAAGACAAGAAATTGACTATAAAGCACCAATATATTATGGAGAAATAATAGAAATAAAAACAAAAATAGAAGAAATAACCTCATACAGAATAAGATTTTATTATGAAATATTCAATTCCATTGGTCAAAAAACTACTATCGCTAGAACTGATATGGTATGTATAAACAAAAACTTCAATCTCAATGAAATCCCCACTGAAATTAAAGAAGCTTTAAAGAAATACATACTCTAAATATGCTCAAATGGATTGAAATAAATACTAAATACATATCTGATAATATAAAACTAATCAAATCAAAAACAAAATCTAAAGTAATGGTAGTAGTAAAAGCGGATGCTTATGGGCATGGTGCAGTAAAAGTATCACAAATAGCAGAAAAGTTAAATATTGACTTTGTTGGTGTGATAAATGTAGAAGAAGGTATAACACTTAGAAAAAATAAAATAAAAATTCCTATCATGATATTAGCTCCAACTTTACCAGAAGAAATACCGTTAATATTAAAATATAATTTAATACCAACTGTAGATAAAATTGATTTTATTAAAAAACTATCATCTTCAAAAAAGAATAAAATATCAATAAACATAGACGTAGACAGCGGATTAAAAAGATGGGGAGTTGAAATTGAAAATCTTATAGAATTTGTCAAAAAAACATTAAGTTTTAAAAATATAAATTTGTTATCTATATCAACACATATAGCCTACACTCCTTATAAAAACATGATAGACGCTAAAGAAAAACTTGAAAGATTTACAAAGGTTACAAACGAAATCAAAAAAAATAATCCAAACTTAATTATTCATGCAGCAAATAGTTTAGTGTTTTTAGACTTTCCAACCTACCATCTAGATATGGTAAGAATAGGAAATTTAATATACGGAATATACCCAACAGATATTTATCTCAAAAAAGAAAATTCACCAATTAAAATGGGAATAAAAAGACCTTGGAATTTCTTTGCAAAGATAATATCAGTAAAAGAAGTAAAAAAAGGAGAATCATTTGGATATGCAAATGAAATAGTTGCAACAAAAAATATGAAGATTGCATCAGTTCAAGTGGGCTATGCTGATGGACTTGGAATGTTTCCTTCAGAAAATACCTATACTATAACTGAAGGTAATCGTATGTGGGCTATTGTTAAAGGTAAAAAGGCAATGTTTGTAACAAAGCCATCTATATCACACACCTTGCTTGATGTAAGTGGTATTGATGCTAAGGTAGGAGACATAGCACAACTTTGGATTAGAAGAACAGCAGCAAGAAATATAAAAAAAATATATATTTAAAAATTATTTTTCATTTTTTTTCTTAATCATTTTCGAAAGTTTTAATTCCACAATCATTTTCTTTAACTTTATTTCCAAATCTTCAAGATTTTCTTTTCTGTCAATTTGCCTTTTTGCAAGTTTCATCTTCTCATACTCTTGATATACTTTTTGAGCATCTATTTCTGATGAAAGCTCAGCATCTTCTGCTAAAACAATAACGTTATTTTTCACTATCTCAGCAAATCCCCAATAAACAGCAAAAAACTCTTCCTTATTTCCATCACGGTATTTCAATACTCCTTCTTTAAGCTGTACCATAAAAGGAGCATGGTTATATAAAACGGTCATCTCACCTTCCCAAGCAGGTAGAGTAACTGAATCAACCTCTTTTTCATTTAAAATCTGTTTTTTAGGTGTTAATAATGTAAATTTTATTTTTTTCATAAATTTGAACTTTTTGCTCTTTCTTTCACTTCATCAATGGTACCTGCCATATAAAAATGCTGCTCTGCTATATCATCAAGTTTACCTTCAAGTATTTCTCTAAATCCTCTTATAGTTTCAGATAAAGGAACATATTTACCTTCTCTTCCGGTAAATTGTTGAGCAACAAAGAAAGGTTGCGATAAAAATTTCTGAATCTTCCTTGCACGATACACAATAAGCTTATCCTCATCTGAAAGTTCATCAATACCTAAAATTGCAATGATATCTTGAAGCTCCTTATATCTTTGAAGAATTCTTTGAACTCCTCTTGCTACATTATAATGCTCTTCTCCAACAATTTTAGGATCAAGTATTCTTGATGTAGAATCAAGAGGATCTACAGCAGGATATATTCCAAGTTCAGCAATCTGTCTAGAT
>JAOAEH010000075.1 GCA_026416895.1 Elusimicrobiales bacterium | reverse complement strand
TTATTATTTGAAGTAAATTCAATTTCAGATATTTTATTTGAGATGTTATTTGCTATTACTATAGAGGCTTTTTTTGTAGTGTTTGGCATTATAATCGCAAATTCTTCTCCACCATATCTGCATACAAAATCAAATTCCCTTAAATTTTGCATTATTGCTTTAGCAACTTCTTTCAAAACTTTATCACCAAATTGATGTCCATATGTGTCATTTATACGTTTGAAATGATCTATATCAATTATAAACAGACAAAATGGTTGTTTTGTTCTTGCTGAAACAAGAATTTCCTCTTCTATTTTTTCCTCAAAAACTCTTCGGGTAAATACTCCTGTAAGTTGATCTTTTCTTGCTAGATCATCTATTGTTTTATATAGCGAAATGTTTTCTAGAGTAGTAGAGGCTGTATTGGCTATTATTTCTAATGTAATAAAATCATCTTGGGAGAAATAATTTTCTTGTTTTGATGATACTGATAAAACTGCTAAGATTTTTGAAAAAACAATTATAGGAATTAAAACAATTGATTTTTCTTCCTCCTTCCATACTTTTTTGTCATAACGCGTGTCTTTAGAAGTAGAGGGAATGAAAAGAGGAGTTTTTGTTCTAAAAATATCTTCTATAACAGGAGATAAGTATGGAGAAACTATAAACAATGATGAAGAGTCTGGGAAAATCATTTTTATTGCTTTCGTGACTTTTCTAAGCGTTTCTTCGTCTGATTTTGAATCTTCTATTTCTTTTAAAAATGATGTTAATCTTTTTATAAAGTCTGTTGTTTTTATTTTTTTTGTGATATAGTTATTATAAAACTCTATATCTGACTCAACTTCGTTTATTTTCTTTATTAATT
Organism: Elusimicrobiales bacterium; assembly: GCA_026416895.1. GTDB lineage: Bacteria > Elusimicrobiota > Elusimicrobia > Elusimicrobiales > UBA9959 > JANZZP01. The sequence goes on along the minus strand of JAOAEH010000075.1, from coordinate 3,765 downwards.
CATTTTTTAAAATGTAGAGTTTTTCTTCTTCCAAAGAGTTTTTCTTTTCTATTATATTTTTTATTATATAAAAGACTATAAAAGAAGCAAAGTTAATAAACGTCTCTAATAAAGAGGCTGAATGTAGTTTAGTAGCAATAAAAATAGATATCGAGGAAATAACCAACATTACAAAACTGATTTCAACTTCTTTGTAATTTAGGAGTAAAAAGGGAATTATAAATAAAAGTATACTTCCAGGATATAATGCTTTATTAGCTAAAACTATATATATTACAAATGCAAAAGATAAAGTTACGCTTAATAACTTGAACTTTCTTTTCACTATAAATTAAATTTTATCATATTTGTTTGGAATAATTAGTTAAAAATGCTAAACTTTAAATATGAATCTTATAAACGTAATTAAAATAATAATTTTAGGTATATATTTTTTCTCCTCTTTTTCTTGTCATAAAAAAGAAAAAGATAAGGAAAGAGTTATTGCCAGGGTTGGAAATACTTATATAACTGAATCATATATAAATGAAAAAATTATAGAAACAGGTGAATTTGATTACTTAAGAACTAAAATAGGAAAGAAACAGTTTTTGGATGTACTTATTAATGAAAGATTATTAAAACTTGCTGCAGAAAACAGTAGCATATCAACTTCTAAAGAATACAAAGCTGAAGTAAAGAGAATAGAAGATGAATTCAACAGAAGGCTTGAAGAATATAAAAGTATGCTTTTGACTAAAATGTGGCTTGAAAAAATAAGAAAAGAGAAAGTTTTAATTACAGAAAAAGATGTTGATGAATACTTAAGTAAATACCCATATACTGTATCTTTTGAACAAGCTATAGCAATAGATTATGAGACTGCTCAATCAATATACAAGTCAGCAAAAAATGGTTTATCTTTTGAAAGAATTAGTTCTAACTATAGAGAAAATTCTAATGTAGTTTTCAATAAAATTCCTCCTGTGCTTTATGGTGAACTTATGGATGAGTTAAATGATATAGTTTTCAAATTAAATGTTCAGGAGATAGGAGGAATAGTTAAAACTAAACTTGGTTATCATGTTATTAAAAAATTGTCACATTCAAGGGTTGATATAAAGGACACAAAGATAAAAGAAAGGGCTAAAAGGGTTTTAGAAAAGAAAAAGTTTGATGAGTATTTATCAGAGTTAGAAAGAAAATATTCTGTGGAGGTGATAGATGAAGAATATAAATAAGGCACTTATTTTAATATTATGTTTTGTAATTTATGGACAATCTCAAACACAAAGTGAAAAAGCAGTAGCAAAAATAGTTAGTAAGTTAGGTAATAAAGAGGTGGTGGATATAATATATTTAAGCGACGTTGAAAAAGCAAAAGAAAGTTTAAAACAGCATCCTGATTTTAGTTTGCATTCATTTTCATCAGATGAATTATTTAAAGTTGCATTGGATAAAGTAATTGAGGAAATTTTATTAAAAAGAGAAGCTGAAAAAGAAAAGATAGAGCCATATGGTTATGAAATAGAAGAAGAAATAAAAAATATAAAAAGAAATATTGCAATTTCTGAAGGATTATCAGATTTTCAATCTAAAAAAGTTGAAGAGATTTTTAACGAAAAATTAAAGCAACAAAATATTACTCTTCAGGAACTTAAAGACAATATCAGAAAAAAAATACAAGTGGAAAAATTATTAGATTCAAAAATTAAATCAAAAGTAAAAAAACCTACTGAAAGTGAGCTTAAAAATTTTTTTGACGACATTATGAAAGTTTTTAAATCTACAACAAATTTAAATTTCGGTTCTGATGAAGAAAATGAATTTTATTTAGCACTTTCTGAAAAAATTAAAGAGGCTTTTGGAGAAAGAGTTAGATATAGGCAAATTCTAATTAAACCAAATTCTTATAATGAAATAGATAAAAAAAAGGCAACAGAAAAAGCATTAAATATTAAAAAAAGAATATTAAATGGTGAAGATTTTGAAAGTTTAGCAGCTTTAGAGTCTCATGATATAATGACTGCAAAAAATGGTGGAGAAGTAGGATATGTTTTTAGGGGTGATCTGCCTCAAAATATTGAAAATGTAGTTTTTTCTTTAAATCCTGGAGAGATTTCAGAACCGATATGGATAGATATGGGTTGTATTATAGTACAAGTTATAGAAAGAAAGATAGCTGAAAAACCAAAATTTGAAAAAATAAAGCAAGATTTAGAAAATATTCTAATGCAAAAAAGATACATGCAGGAAGTTAAAAACTATATAAGCGAATTAAAAAGAAAAGCAAATATTACCATATATTAATGATCTTAATAACATTAGGAGATCCTCTTGGTATAGGTCCAGAGATTACAATAAAAGCTATTAAAAGATTATCTTTATCTAACCGCAAAAAGATAATACTTATAGGTAATGAATACATTTTTAGAAAAGCAGGTTGGTATGGAGATTTGTGCCCTATTATTAATAGTGGTTTTACAAAAAGTGTGAATAATCTAACTGAAAAAGATGCAGCTTTTGAGTCTTTTAAATCACTTGAAGTTGCTACCAAACTCATTTCAAAAGATTTGTCTTTAGGTTGTGTTACAGCTCCGATATCTAAGAATTTATGGCTATCTTATGGAATTCCTTATAATGGGCATACTGATTATTTTAGAAAAGTTTTTAAAAAAGATTTTTTGATGTGTTTTGTAAGAAAAAGTATTATATCAGGTATTGTAACTGAACATATACCGTTAAAAGATGTTAGTAAAAATATAAATAAAAATACAATCATTTTTAAAGTTAGACTTTTATATGATCTTCTTAAAAAATTAAAAATTAAATTCCCATCTATTGCTATAAGTTGTTTAAATCCACATTGTGGTGAAAAAGGAAAAATAGGAACAGAAGAAATAAAACATATAAAACCAGCAATAATTTATCTTAAGAGATTAGGTTTTAAAATTTTGGGCCCATTTAATCCTGAAGATTGTATTAAGAAAAACATTAGTGGTGAAATAAATGCTTCTCTTTTTATGTACCATGATCAATTAATACCTTTAATAAAATCAATTGATCTTAGTAAAAATGATATAGTACATATAACATGGGGACTTGGCTTTATTAGAACATCGCCAGCACATGGTTGTGCAAGAGATATCGCTTGGAAAAACGTTGCAGATTCTTTGTCAATGTATGAAGCTATTAAAATGGCTTTTAAACTTTTAAGTTAAGATTGTATATCAATAACAAACGGAGATTTAAGTATAACCTTTGTTTTATCTAATGGTATAGTCCCTTTAATCTTTATTATTGAGAATCTGTATTTTTTATCATTGGATATTATTTCTATATTTTCCTTTTTAAAGCCATATTCTGCAAGTTTAGATGTAAATTTATCTATGAAAGATATTATGTTTCTATTGTTTGGAACCTTAACAGTTATTAGAAGTTTTTTTGGTGGTGCTTTTATATTTCTAGTAGATATGCTTATTCTTTCTATTTCATTTATATCTTTTAGTTTATTAAATTTTGAATCATCAATCCAACCGAAAATCACCATATAAGGAGAATCTTTGCTTATTTCTTCACCAGACATTATGAAACCTGCATCACTAAGTTTTTTTATTACACTTGAATACTTATCCTTTAAAATTACAATATCTATTGGAGTGTATAGTGGAATATTTTTAAACTCTTGTGGATAAGAAACATAATATGAAATAGAACCAGTTGTGTTTTGTTTTTTTAAATCATAATGTAGAGGTAGTTCAGTATAATCAGGTTGTGGAAGATATG
>JAOAEH010000051.1 GCA_026416895.1 Elusimicrobiales bacterium | reverse complement strand
GCCGCGGTAAAAAAACCAACTTTTTCATAATCAGTTTGTGGCACTATACCAATTATACCCCTATCTGATGTTGGATCTTTTCTTGTTTTTAAATTAACACTATATCTTTTCCCTTCTCTTTCATATTCAACTTTAATTTCTTTCTCTATTTTGGAAGAGATTAATACCATCATATCCTTCCATTTCTCTACTTTAATACCATCTATAGCTACTATTTTATCTCCTTGTTTCATTCCTGCTAAATGAGCTGGAAACCCTTCTGCTAAATCACCTATAACTGTTGAAGAAGATGGTAAAGGTTTTCCTACAGTATATATAACTCCCCAAAATATAAAAAAACTTAACAAATAATTCATAATTGGCCCAGCTAAAACTATCATTATCCTTTCATACCACTTCTTAGAAAAATATTCATCACTTTCACCTTTAAACTCATTTATATCCTCCCCTTTAGGTTTAACATATCCCCCAAGTGGTATTAATCTTATAGAATAAAGTGTATTATTTTTATTTTTTTGATAAAGTATTTTCCCAAAACCAAATGAAAATTCTTCCACATGAACTCCCAATAATCTACACATCAAAAAGTGTCCAAATTCATGAATAAAAACTATTATTCCAAAAGTAAAAATTACACCTATTATAGACTCTATCATCTTCTCTCCTTTATAATTAGACTAGCAATTTGTGATGTTTTTTCTCTTGCCCAACTATCAATTTCTATTATATCTTCTATAGTTACTTTTTTGTTTTTATTTTCACAGTACATAGATAAAACTTTATCTACTACCTCAATAATCTCGTTAAATTTTATCATACCATTTAAAAACATTTCAACCGCAACTTCGTTTGAAGCATTTAGTATAGTAGGATATACACCGCCCTTTTTAGCACACATAAAAGCTAATTTAAGAGATTTAAACCTATCAAAATCAGGACGATAAAATTCAAGCTTAGAAATCTCAAATATATTCAATTTTTTACCTACAGATTCCATTCTGTTAGGCCAAGTTAACGAGTATTGAATTGGAATTTTCATATCTGGATAAGACATTTGAGCCATTAAAGAACCATCACAGAATTCAACTGCTGAATGAATTATTGACTGAGGATGTATTACAATATCTATCATAGAAACATCAACAGAAAACATATTTTTTATCTCTATTAATTCAAGTCCTTTATTCATTAAAGTAGCACTATCTACAGAAATTTTTTCGCCCATTTTCCAACGCGGATGTTTAATTGCTTGGGATGGCTTAATTAAAGAAAAATCACCATAATAATTATAAAATGGGCCACCAGATGCTGTAAGATAAATTTTTTTAACATTGGATACATCAAAACCATTTAAAATTTGAAATACAGCTGATGGTTCTGAATCAACTGGAATAATCTCACTACCTTTATTAAGAGCTTCAACTTTAATTATATCTCCAGCCATAACAACAGGTTCTTTATTTGCTATACATATTCTTTTTATTTTACCTATTGCATTAAACAACGGAATTAAACCAACACTTCCACTTATAGCTAACATAAGTATGTCTGCTTCTACTTTATCAATCATTTCACATAATCCCTCCACTCGTGGGGGAAAAAGTTTTACAGATTTTAAAAAACCTTTTATTTCTGATCTTTTCACTTCATCAAAAACACAAACATTTTTTATATTAAACTTATTAATCTGTTTTAATCCTTCAGAAATATTAGAAGAAAATGCTATCCCAGATATCTTGTAGTCTTTTAGATTTGATAATACTTCTATTGTGTTTTTACCAATTGAACCAGTTGAACCAAATATTAATACATTTTTTTTCTTTCTCATTTTACAAGCATATAAAAATAGTAAAAGAATGGTGAAAGAAAAATATAAGAATCAAATCTATCAAAAATACCTCCATGTCCCGGTAGAAGGTTTGATGAATCTTTTACTCCACATATCCTTTTTATAAGTGATTGAGCTAAATCTGAATATTGTCCAGCAATTCCAACAAGAATAGCTAAGACCATAAATTTCCACTCACTCAAAAAATGATATTTTTTTGAAATAAAATAGTAAAAAACAATTACTGAAACTAAACCTGCTATAAAACCTTCAATGGTTTTTTTAGGACTTATCTCTGATAATTTATTTTTTCCAAAAAGTTTTCCAATAAAATAAGCAAATGTATCACATAACCAAACAGATACAAAAAGTAAATAAACCAAAATTTTTCCATCTTTAGGAATTTCTCTTATTAAAATGATATGAGATAATGTATAAGAAATAAAAAAAACTCCTATATAAGTATAAGCAATTCTTTCAATAGATTTTTCTTCTCTAAACAGTTCTACAGAAAAAGGTAAAACAACAGATAAAGTTACTACCAAGAATATAAGCAAAGAACCTAATTCAGAGCTGCTTAAAAAAAAGGAAGCTGGTATTAAAAATGAAGCAAAAAAAAGAGTATAAGGATCTGGTGATCTTAAAGAAGTTTTCATCATCAAGTAATATTCCCAATTTGAGATAACTATAACAAAAACTACAAATAAAAAAAAAGGAATTGAACCAAAATATATAACTGTAAGAATTATTGGAATTCCCAAAATAGCTGTTATAATTCTAGGGAGAATCATCTTCCCAATCTCCTTTCTCTTTTTGAAAAATCAATTATTGCATCTATAATTTCATTTTCTGAAAAATCAGGCCACAAGGTATCTGTAACATAAAACTCAGAATAAGCAGATTGCCATATCAAAAAATTTGACAATCTCATCTCACCAGAAGTTCGAATAATTAGATGAGGGGGAGGTAATGGATAAGTGTATAAATTTCTTTCTATATCATCCTCTGTTATTTTTTTAGCACCATTGTTTAAAGCTTTATTCACAGCATCTACAATTTCTCTCCTACCACCATAATTTAAAGCAAGATTTAAAACCATTTCTTCTCCACCTTTTAAATACTCAATAGTTTCATTTATTTCATATACAAGTTTTTTAGGAAATTCTTCATACCTCCCACTTATTTTTAAAGATATATTATTAAACTTGAGCTCATTTTTATACTCTTTTATTGTTCTTTCCAATAACATAAAAAGACCTGAGATTTCTGTTTTGCTTCTTTTCCAATTTTCAGTAGAAAAAGTATACAAGGTAAGATACTTAACTCCAATCTTCTTGCATGTCTCTACTGTCTTTTTTACAGCTTCAACTCCTTTTTTATGTCCATATAGTAAAGGAAAGTTATTTCTTCTAGCCCACCTTCTATTACCATCCATTATTATAGCAAGATGAAAAGGAGAATTTCTGGATATTATTTTTTTACACTCATCAATCATTTCTAAACAGTAAGTAAATCCTTTTCTTTTGATTGATAAATCTGATTTACTGACTCTATATATTTGTCTGTAATCTTTTGAATCTGGTTTTCATATCTTTTTGCATCATCTTCAGAAATTTCTGATGACTTTTGAGCTTTCTTTATTTTATCAATATAATCTCTTCTCACATTTCTTATCTCAACTCTTATTTCTTCTGCAATTTGTGCCACAACTTTTACTAACTTCTTTCTTTGTTCCTCATTCATAGGAGGAAGATTTATTCTAATTATATCTCCTTGTTTTTGAGGAGTACTACCTAAATCTATCTTTTTTAATTCGTTTTCTATTACATCAAGCAAACTTCTATCCCAAGGTTTTATCTCAAGAGTTCTAGCATCAGGAACAGTTATTGCTGCCACTTGCTTAAGCGGTACTTTCGAACCGTAATATTCTACATATACCTTATCCAAAAGTTGAGGATTTGCTCTACCTGTTCTAAGAGAATTAAATTCCATTTTAAGCTTATCAATTTTGACAGACATATCTTTTTCACATTTTGAAATTAATTCATTCATATCCATAGTTTCCTCCCTATGGAAAAACTATGATATTAACTATTATACCGATTTTAAACAAAAATTTAAAGATTTTCATCAAGAAAACCACATATAAGATGAATCAAAAAAAGGTGAGCTTCTTGAATCCTTGGTGTCGAACCATCAAAACATATAGATATATCTGAAAGCTCAGCTATCTTTCCTCCTTTACCAAGCAAAGCTATTGTTGTGATCTTCATTTTTTTTGCTGCTTCAATTGCTTTTATCACATTTAGACTATTTCCAGAAGTTGAAAGTCCAATAAGGAGATCACCTTTATTACCTATAGCTTCAATTTGTCTTGCAAAAACATCAGCAAAAGAGTAATCATTTGCTACAGCAGTAAGAATAGAGGTATCTACAGTAAGAGCAATTGCAGGATATCCTTTCCTTTCTTTAATATATCTTCCAACAATCTCTGCTGCAAAATGTTGACTTTGAGAAGCACTACCACCATTTCCACAAATCATTATTTTATTTCCTTCTTTAATCACTCTTAAAATTTCAAAAAAAATTTTTTCGATAATATCTTTTTTTTCTAAAACTTGAGAGATTACATCTCTATTTTCGGTTACAGATTTTTGAATATAATCTTTTATCAAGAAACCTCCAAATATTTTTTTAAAATTAAGCTATTAGGGTACCTATATCATCCCCAGTTATTGCTTTATAAATATTACCTTTTTTATGAAGATTAAAAACTCTTATCGGAATAGAATTTTCCATACATAGATTTAACGCTGCATGATCCATAAATTTAAGTTGTTTTTTTATAGCATCTAAATATGATATCTTTTTTATCAATTTAGCTTTTTTATTTATTTTTGGATCAGAATCATAAACTCCATCAACCTGAGTAGCTTTCAAAAGAATATTTGCATTTATCTCACTTGCTCTTAGTGCAGCTGCTGTATCAGTAGTAAAAAAAGGATTTCCAGTTCCACCAGCGAATATAACAATTCTACCTTTTTCAAAATGTCTAATTGCTCTTCTTCTAATAAACGGTTCTGCTATTTGTGATATGTTTATTGCTGTTTGGATTCTTGTAATAAGTCCAACATCTTCTAAAGCAGACTGTAAAGCTAAAGCATTTATAACAGTAGCAAGCATTCCCATATTATCTGAAGTAACACGATCTATACCATTATGATTTTTTTTGGCTCCTCTCCATATATTTCCACCACCAACTACTATAGCAAGTTGAATATTTGCTTTTTCAACTGCTTGTTTTATTTCAGACGCTATAAAGGAAAGAGCATAAGGATTTATTATTTCTGAAGAATTTTCTTTACCTATTATAGAAAGAGCCTCTCCAGAAATTTTTAAAAGGACTCTTTTAAATTTCATTCAACTCCTACAACAAACAAATCGAACTCTATTATATTCAATCTTACTCCAAGTTCTTTTGATAAATTTTCAATATAATTTTTAACAGTAATCTTATTATCCCTTATATATGTTTGTTCTAAAAGACACACATCTTGGTAAAATTTATTTATTCTTCCTTCAATCATTTTTGATAATGCAATATCACTTTTACCTTGTGCTTGAGGACTTGACTTATAAATCTCCTTTTCTTTTTCTATAACCTCGACAGGCACATCTTCTCTTCTAATCCATCTAGGTGACATTGCAACTATCTGCATTGCTATATTTTTTGCTACCTCTTCTATTTTTTTAATATCACAATTCCCTTCAAATGAAATTCTAACTAATGCAGCTTTTTTCTTATCTGAATGTAGATAAGAACCAATAACAGATGATGAGTTTATCTTATAAGAAACACTTTTTCTAATTTGCATATTTTCACCAATCTTTATTGCTAAATTATTAAGTTTTTCTTTTGCATTTTCATCATTATGAGGGAAAAAGTTATCTTTATTCAACATTTCCTCAGCCAAAAAATTTGCAAAAGAAACAAATTCTTCATTCCTTGCAACAAAATCTGTTTCACAATCAATTTCAACCATTACATATTTAAAATTATTATTTTTTATAACTACTATTCCTTCCTTCATCTCTCGACCAGCCCTTTTAGCAAGTCCACTTAATCCCTTTTTCCTAAGTATTTCAACGGCTTTTTCCATATCCCCATTTGCTTCTTTTAAGGCATTTTTACAATCCATTATTCCCGCACCTGTTTGATTTCTTAATTTCATTATTTGTTCATTAGATATTAATTGATTCATAAATACTCTCCTTATTTAATTATTTTCATTTACTATATTTTCTTCTATAGCCTCTTCTATTGCTTCTTGTTTTTTGTCTTCATTAATTACTTCTTCACCATATTTAGCAATATCTTCGTACTCTTTAGTAAAATCTTTCTGTTGTTCATTATTCGATAACTTTTCTAAATTAGAATTTTGAGACTCATTTAAAAGCTCTGTTTCTCTTGCCTTTCTCCCTTCAATTATTGCATCAGCAATAGAAGAACAAAAAAGTTTTATAATTGTAGGCACTAAAAAAGAAGCAAAAGAAAT
>JAOAEH010000025.1 GCA_026416895.1 Elusimicrobiales bacterium | reverse complement strand
TAGACAAAACCGGCAAAGAAATAATTCCTTTAAAGTATGATGATGCAGGGCCTTTTTCCGAAGGACTTGCACGAGTTAAATTAAACGGCAAATGGGGATATATAGACAAAACAGGCAAAAAAGTAATTCCTTTAAAGTATGATTTGGCATGGGATTTTTCCGAAGGACTTGCACGAGTTTTATTAAACGGCAAATGGGGGTATATAGACAAAACAGGCAAAGAAATAATTCCTTTAAAGTATGATAGTGCATTGTCTTTTTACGAAGGACTTGCACAAGTTAAACTAAACGGCAAATATGGATATATAGACAAAACAGGCAGAGAAGTAACTCCTTTAAAGTATGATTATGCATGGGATTTTTCCGAAGGACTTGCACTAGTTGAATTAAACGGCAAATGGGGATATATAGACAAAACAGGCAAAGAAGTAACTCCTTTAAAGTATGATTATGCATGGGATTTTTCCGAAGGACTTGCACTAGTTGAATTAAACGGCAAATGGGGATATATAGACAAAACTGGCAAAGAAATAATTCCTTTAAAGTATGATAAGACATGGAATTTTTCCGAAGGACTTGCAAAAGTTAAATTAAACGACAAATATGGATATATAGACAAAACAGGCAAAGAAATAATTCCTTTAAAGTATGATGATGCAGAGACTTTTTCCGAAGGACTTGCACCAGTTAAATTAAACGGCAAATATGGATATGTAGATAGGTGGGGCAGGGAATGTGGATTTAAAGAATAATTTTAATTTTGATAATTATTTGAACTGTTGAGTTATTATTTTCTGAGTTTATAAAAAACTTCAAAACTATCAATCAAAACTATCAAAACTATTAATCTTAGATACGAGTAAAATAACATTTAACAAGTTTATTTTTTGATTAATTTTTTAGTTTTTCTTTCTTCATTATTTAAAGTCCAATATGTATAGAAATCATACAAAGACTTGAAACTTTTAAACTATTTAGCTATTATATAAAAAAGAGGAGATTTTATGGATGAAGAAGAGAAGGAATCAGAATACGAAAGACTACTAAAAGAACTAAAAGATCTTACTTTAGGGAAAAAAAACGAAGATAGAAAATTTGATAGAGAAGAATATAGAAGAGTATATGAAGAACTCAAAAAAAAACTAGAGGAAAAAGAGAATGACGAAAGATAAAATTAGTTTATTTATAAACAACACTAAACTTAAAAAAACAAAGAAAGTAATTATTCTTAAAATTCAAGACTAACGAGAAGAGGATGATGTTATTATGTTTTCTAAAATTTTCAAAAAAACTTTTTTTTCATAAAGCGAAGATATGTTGCTACAATTTATTATAAATGGTGTTGCATATGGTTCAATCATAGGAATGTGTGCAATAGGACTCGCTTTAATTTATAATACCACAAAAATATTTCATTTTGCTCATGCGGGAATATTTACAATATCAGTTTATACTTTTTACTTTCTTATTTCCAAGTTACAAATCTCGCTAATTCTATCTTTTTTTATTTCCTCTCTCTTTTCATCTTTTATCGCTTTACTAATAGATAAGCTGTTTTATATTCCTATTCTTAACAGAAAAGCAACCTCTACCGCTTATACAATAACATCTTTAGCGATTTATATAACAATAGTAAATATTATTTCTATTTTTTTTGGTAATGAAACCAAAATTCTAAAACAGGGTATTGATAAAACGTATGAAATTGGAAGTGCAATAATTACAAAAACTCAATTATTAGAAATTATTACTTACCTTCTGTTTTTTTTATTTCTATTTTTGTTTCTAAGCTACACAAAAACAGGAAGATTATTAAGAGCTGTATCAAGTAATTATAAATTATCAAAAGCATTAGGAGTTGATATTAAAAAAATAAGAACTATTGCATTTTTTTTAGGGTCCTTTTTAGCTGCAATTGCTGCCAATCTAAATGGTCTTGATATAGGAACAGATCCACATTCTGGTATGCCTATCTTTCTAAATTCAGCAGTAGCAATGATAGTAGGTGGAATAGGACAATTTATACCTGCGGCTATATCAGGAATAATAATTGGCATAATTCAAAGTTTAGTAGTTTATAAATTTTCAGCAAAATGGCAAATGGCTACAACTTTTGTTATATTATTAATAATTTTACTTTTTAGACCTCAAGGTATTTTTTCATCTCAAAAAAGAATTGAAGAAAAAATATGAATTACTTAATTCACATCATAATAATAATTCAAATATACATTTTACTTACCCTTTCTTTCAATCTTCTTTTAGGATATAGCAATCTTTTTAGCCTTGCTCATGCTGCTTTTTATGGACTTGGTGCCTATACTGCTAGTTTATTGATGTTAAACCTTAATTTCAATTATTTTTTTACTATCCCAATCATTATAATAGCAGCATCACTGTTTTCCATAATAGTGGCTTCACCATCAATAAAACTAAAAGGTGATTATTTTATGCTTTCCACAATGGCGTTTCAAATTCTTATATTTAATATTTTTAATAACTGGATTGAATTAACAAGAGGACCTTATGGAATATCAGGGATACCATCACCATCAATTTTAGGATATCAATTAAGCGGACCTTATATTTATTGTTTATTTATATCTATTGTTACTTTAATATCTATAACAATATTTTACAGATTACACAAATCATTATTTGGTCTTTTCTTAAAATCAATAAGAGACGATGAAATGTTATCTATATCATTAGCAAAACCAACATACAAACTAAAAATCATCTCATTTGTAATCGCTGGTATTTTTGCTTCAATAGCAGGTAGTTTATATGCAACTTATATTTCTTATATTGATCCTACTATATTTAGCTTAGAGGAATCAGTTTTTATAATGACTGCTGTTGTTGTTGGAGGAAGTGGTAATTTAAAAGGGCCTTTAATAGGTACTTTATTTATAATAACAATTCCTGAAATACTAAGATTTATAGGATTCCCTGATTCAATTGCAGCAAATTTAAGACAGATAATATATGCTATCACACTTATACTTGTTATGAGGTATAGACCACAAGGTTTAGTAGGGGAATATAAGCTGGAGTAAAAGATGTTAGAATTAAATGAAATTACTAAATCATTTGGTGGTATTAAAGCTGTGACTAATGTTTCAATGTATTTCACTGAAGGAAAAATTACGGCACTTATTGGTCCAAATGGTGCCGGTAAAACAACAATATTTAATCTCATAAGCGGTTTTATATCTCCTGATAATGGTAATATACAATATAAAAACATAGACATAACTCACCTTTCACCTTGGGATAGAGCAAAGCTGGGAATAGGAAGAACATTCCAAGATAATAGAGCTTTTTCTAATTTAACAGTTCTTGAAAATGTAGTACTTGCAACTAAAAATAGCTGGTTTGAAAATCCTTTAAACAATATTATAAACTACAAAAAATCAAAATTAGAGGAAGAAAAAATAAGGGAAATAGCTAAAAAGCATATTGAATTTGTAGGGCTTAGTGAAAAAATCGATACAAAAGCAGAAAATTTATCCTATGGGCAACAAAAATTACTAGCTTTTGCAAGGTTAATGATGAACGATGCTGAGCTCTTATTACTTGACGAACCAACAGCAGGAATAAATCCCTATATGATCAATGAGATTTTACTGCTTATAAAAAAATTAGTCAAAGAACACAAAAAAACAGTAATTCTAATTGAACATAATTTAAAAGTTGTCCTCAATATTGCAGATTTCTTATATTTTTTGGAAGAAGGAGAGGTAAAAACCTTTGGAACACCTTCAAATGTGTTATCAGACCCTTTAATAAAAGAGTCTTACACTGGATTATAGTTATATGGACAAAATACTTAAAATTAGGGAAATATCGGCTTCATATTCCAAAAAACCTATATTGAAAAATGTAAGTTTAGATATAGAAACTAACAAAATAACTGCGATAATAGGCCCAAACGGTTGCGGAAAATCGACCCTACTAAAGACGATAACAGGTTTTCTAATACCTCAATCCGGAAAAGTATATTTTTTAGATAACGATATAACTAATTTAGAGATAAAAAAAAGAATTGATTTAGGAATAGGATATATGATGCAAGGCGGTGAGATATATAAAGACTTGACTGTTTATGAAAATCTTTTTTTAGGAGTGTATAATCTAAACAAAGAATTAATAAAAGAGAGAATAAATGAAATTTACAATTTGTTCCCACAGCTTCAAAATCTTGCTAATAAAAAAGCAGGGCTTTTATCTGGCGGAGAAAAACAAATGCTTGCCTTTAGTATAGTAATAATAAAAAAACCAAAACTTTTACTCTTAGATGAACCCTCAGCAGGTCTTGCCCCTATTTTAGTAGAGAAAATACTTAAAACTATTAAAAAAATAAACATTACCTATAACACAACAATTTTAATAGTAGAGCAGAATATAAAAGAAGTATTAACAATCTCTGATGAAGTATATATGCTTAAAGAAGGAACTATTTTATCAAAGGAAAAAGCTGAAAACTTAAAAGATAATATCGAGAAAGTTTATGACTTGTTTTTTAAATAAAATTTTTATACAATTTTTTATAGGAAAAAATGAAAAGACTTTTAATTATAGATGATAACATAGCATATTTAAATTCACTTAAAAATGCATTAAAATCAGAGTTTGAAATAATAACAGCCAGCACATTACAAGAAGCAAAAGAAAAAGCAAAAAGTGTAGATATATGTCTTGTAGATATGAGATTAAATGATGATGATATTTACAATGAAGATGGTCTTGAGTTTTACAAATGGATGAACAAGTATTATCCTAAAACTCCTATTATACTAGTTACAGCATGGCTCAACAATGAAGAAACTAAAGCTATGAATGAAAAAGGTATAATTACAATAAAAAAGCCAATTGATATTAAAGAGCTTAAAAATAAGTTAAATAATTTATCTAAGGAGGCAAAACAATGAACAACAATATAAAAAAATCAATAAGAGTTATAGTATTTGGTCTGATTGGATTAATTTTTGCTCTACCAATCTTCCTATATGCTAAAAAGAAAACTAACACAATAACAATAGGAGCAATACTACCTTTAACAGGCAAACAGGCTAGATATGGACAATATATAAAACAAGCAATAGATTTAGCAGTAGAAGAAATAAATCAACAGGGAGGTATTAATGGAAAAAAGCTATCAATAATCTATGAAGATGATCAAGCAGAACCAACTAAAGCTGCAAATATAATGCTAAAGTTTGCTAGTTTTACTAAAGTTCCAATTGTTTTTGGTTCCTGGGCATCATCATGCGTCTTGGCTCAAGCTCCAATTGCTGAAAAATATAAGATTCCAATTCTTGCTGAAGCTCAATCCCCAAAAATAAGATATGCTGGTGATTATGTATTTAGAATTCAACCAGATACAAGTCTGTATATAAAAAAATTAGTACCTTATGTTTTCCAACAATTATCTATCAAAAAGATTGCTATCGTTTATGTTACCACAGAATACGGGCTAGGTGCTGAAGAAAAATTTAGGACTGAATTTGAAAATTTAGGTGGAAAGGTTATATATTCTGAAGGATTTCCACAAAATACAACAGATTTTAGAAATATAATCTCAAAATTAAAAAATCTCTCAATTGATGCAATTTATATTCCAGCAATGGTTGAAACATCTTACTTTATAAAACAAGCCAAAGAATTCTCGGTCAATGCTAAGATAATAGCTGGTCCCCCGATAGAAAGCCAAGAAAGCATTGAAATTGCTGGAAATGCTTTAGAAGGTGTTATTTATCCTCATCATTTTGATCCTGATTCTTCTGATTCGTTAGTTCGCAAATTTATAAGTTCTTATCAAAAAAAATACAATGAAGCACCAGAGGGATATGCTGCTTTAGCTTATGATGCAATTTATGTTATAGCAAAGGTATTAAAAGAAAGTGGGGAAGATAGAGAAAAAATCAAAAATAATTTATATAAGGCAACTCATAAAGGTGTTACAGGACTTACCTCCTTTGATGAGTATGGTGATGTAGTAAAAGATATTGTAATTAGGAGTTTTAAAAATGGTAAATTTACAACAATATGGACTCAAAGATAATAAAAAAATAGATTTTATTTTTAATTCCTCTTTATGCTGTGCTGTAATTTCTTGTTTTTATGAGTTAGGTATTTTTGAATTAATACAAAACAAACAAAGATTTTCACTTCAAGAGATATCAAAAAAGCACAAAATAGACGAAAATATTCTTCATTTTTTATTCTTTATTCTTGAATCTTTTGAAATAATTAAAAGAGATAAAAACGAAAAATACTATACAAAGGGAAAGCTTTTTGGAGAAATTTTTCAAAAAAAATCCTTTTTTTATTGGTTAGTTAGTGGATATTATAAAATGTTAAGTGAACTGCCTCAAATAATTACTACAAATAAAAAACCTTACAAAAACTGGAAAAATATTGCAATAGCAAGTGAGGAATATGGAGCTAATTTTGTATGGAAAGACCTTAAAAAAGCTATAAAAAAAGCTATAGAATGGACCATTTCAAATCAGAAACCTCAAGGAAATGGTAGAAAGATTCAGATAGTGGATCTTGGATGTGGAACTGGACATTATTTAATAAAAATTAACAAAGATAATGATATAACATCATCTCTAAATGAAAAAAAAGCTGAACTATTTAGCACAGGTATTAACATCTCTGCCTCTACAATTGAAATAGCAAAAAAAATAACTAAAAAAGAAGGGCTTCACTCTAAAATTGATTTTATAGTAGCAGACATACAAAATTTATTTCATGATACAAACCAGAAAAATTATCTCAACGCAGATATCATAATGAGCATCTTTACCATACATGAATTTTTACAAAACGAAGGAATTATTTTTGAAAAAATCCGAAAGATATTTCCAAAGGCAGAAATATTCATATTATGTGATAACTATAAAATAACTACTACTCCCAATCCAACATATCCTATTTATTCCTTAGCTCTTGAATTTACACACGCTATTCAAAAAACTCACATACCAACACTCAAAGAATGGTACAAGATCTTTACAGCTAATGGTTGGAAACCAATAAAAATATTAGATACCAAAATAGAAAATGCTAAAATATTTATTTTGAAAAAAATATGACTTCTAATGATATAACAAATTTGAAACTATCCTAATAAAAATGGGGGGAGCATGTCACAAAACGAATCAAGGTCAAATAACATAATAAATTTGAATTATAATGAAATAGACAAAAAATTTTCTAAATATACTGGAACTTTTCAAAATACCTTTGAAGAAATCTATGGTTTTGAATACTTGATAGTAGCAAAAATGTTAAAAGATATTTTACTTGACAAACACAAAAATCAAAATCAATATAAATTCTTCTTTCATTATGAAGCATTAAATGACAAAAAAAATGAATTAGAAGAAACATTTACCCAAAGTATTGAAAATTTTAAAGAATTAATACAAAATTTTTTAGGTGAAAACAATTCACAATCTAACAATAACAACACTTCTCCACCTGAAATATTATCGATAAATATAAGTTTTTGGGATACTTCATTTAAAAGAATGCCATTAGTAGCATTAATATGGACAGGATTAGAAAATTTCGAAGCAGGATGGAATGAGTATTATAAAATAATAAAAAATGACATAAAAGATAACACAAATAAAGTTGAAGAAAAAAATAAAAAGCTTACACTAAATGAAGCAATATCTCAACTAGAAACAGTTCCTTCTTATTATACATTATCCTATAACGAGAAGAAAGTAACACTAACATTTCCAAAAGAAATCACAAATAAAACGTCACCTGAATTTGAATTTAATGAAGAGGCTCTTATTTGCTACTGGATTAAAACATCTCATAATGAAAAATTACATACAACTTATTATTTCATTCACGATTTATCTGATATAGAACAAAAATTATCCAACCAATCACCTCAATCAAAAGCTTTGATAATAGTAGGAATTTCATATAGCCAACAACCCAATAATGATGATATAACAAAAACTGAAACATGTATTAAATATCTTCTTCTTAAAATACTTACTTTTAATTTTTCAAGAAGAATATTATTTGAAAAGAAAAAAGCATACCAATCAGCTCTAAAAAGCGCTGTAGCTGCAATTATGTCAAGAAATATGTCACATAATATTGGAAGTCATGTGCTTGCTAATTTAATTATTAATTTAAATGCTTCAACTATAAGTTTAAATAATACAAATTCTCAAAATCAAGATTCATCACAAAATCTATTAAAAGATATTCAAATATTAACAAAGTATTTACAACAAAGGATGGATTTTATTGCTCAAATTACTACTGAGTTTCCAATGTGGTCATATCCGTGTTGGTTTTATAAGGATTTAATGAATGATTTTTATTATAACAAGTTGCTATTAGATTATATAGCTGTAAGTGAAGGATTGAATAGCAAAAACATACAATTAGAAGTAAATAAGAATACAGAAAATGATGTTTTGGTTTCAATTCCTGGAGGAATTATTGGAAAACAAGCATTTTATATAATTCTTGAAAACATAATAAGAAATGCTGCAAAACATGGTTTTGCATCTTCGAAGAATAACAAGAACATAACTTCCAAAGCTACTAACTCTCCTAATTTAAAAATCACAATTAATATAGAAGATACAAAAGATAAAAAATATAAAGATGCTGTTATAATTACTATCTATGATAATGTTAGTACAACAAATGGCAATTTAGAAAATGATATAAATTCTTATTTACAAAAAAAACTCATTGACGATAGTGGTAAATTATTAAAATTTAATTGGGGACTCTCAGAGATGAAGATCGCTACAAGCTATTTACAGAGGAAAGATATTAATAAAATTGGAGATGGAGGTCAAGATATAATCCAAGCATGTAGTGAAAATAATAACTTAGGTTATAAATTTAACCTTTATAAACCTAAGGAAGTACTTATAATTGATTTAAGTAAAGAAATCAATATTAATAATCAGGAAGAACTTAACCAAAATGGTATTTATATTATTAACAATGATTTAAATAATTTAGATAATGTAGATTTGGATTATGAATTCTGTGTATTATATCATGATAGTAATAAAGATAAAGATAATAAAAACTTGAAAGATATATTAGAAACCAAAATAGAGCGCTTTCCTTATAGACTGTTTTTAGTTACAAATGATGGAACTGAAAATGAATTTCAAAACTTAAATGATAGGGTTGTAGTAATTAAAGAAAAAGAGATTAAAGAAGAAGAGAAAGTTATTATAAATTTCATAAGTAATATCAAAAATAACAAAGGCAACAAAGAATTAAATAATTTCAAATTATCTCTTTATGAAAATTGGTTAAAACATTTAAAAACAAGAAGGATAGACAAAACAAGAAGGATAGGCAATGGGAATAAGATCTCAATTAAGATTAATCTAACTGGACAGGATATATCACAAGATAATAGATATATCCCACCAACGGTACCACAGGATTTACAAATTTCCCAAAATTCTAATAATCCTCAAATTGATCTTAATATGCATGAAGAAAACATTATAAAAACAATAGAACTAGTAACAGATTCTACTGAGATAGATTTAGACTCTATAAACACGATAATATATGCAAGACATAAAGCTTTAGAAGATGAACGGGGAGTCGGTTGTCTTTATTTTGAATCTCTTTCAGGTGCAAGTCCAATTGTACTTTTATTATCTTCATTATCTTCTCAACAGTCTAATTATTATAAGTCAAAATTATTATATCAACTTGTTGAAAACGGTTTAATAAGAATCGGGATATGTGATGAAAGATTTCTACAATCATCATTACTTTTAAATACAGATAATCATAAAACTCCTTATAATTCATATTTAATTGCTTCAGGTATTTATCCAGTAGGGGAGTTTCTGGGTTATAATATACTAGATAAAAATGATAAAAATAAAAAACCAAATTATTGGCTGTCATTATCATTATTAGAAGATGAAAAAGGCAATATTAATAATATTAATATTAAGTGGTGCTCCGATAATAATAATGATATCACTGAAAATAATAATGATATCACTGGAAATAAAGTCGGAAATAAAAATTTGGAATTTCTTATAATTCATCAAGGTATTCTGGATAAACTAAGAAAAAATAAAATAGAAATAGAAGAAAAATTAACTAAATTAAAAAAGATGATACCTTTTATAATTGTAACATCAGGTAGAGGTAAACCTGCAAACATACCAACTAATGTAAAATATTTACCTTTTTCAAATATTGAATCAACAATACTTTCAAAACCACATAATAAATTTATTCTGACACAACTTCTAATGAAACTTATATAATAAAGGGGGATGAAAAAAAATGAAAAAAATAATATTATTTACAAGAATAACCGATAATGATAATAATAAATGTAATGATAATAATGAATGGAATGTATGGATGAATAAATTAAATGAATTAAAAAATGAATTAAAAAAACGCAACCTAAACTATGAGATAACATCTGATAACATAACACTTACAGATAATAATAAGCAAATAACACTTATAGTTTATAATGGTAGTAATAAGCTTGGAAACCTACCGACATATGGTAATGAAGATAATAAGAAGATAAACGAAGCCAAAATATTTATTACTAACTTATATAACTTAATAAGAGGAGTACAAAATGAAGACACAATTATAGCTATTCATTTTGGAGGAGGTTGGACTTTTAATATGCTTGAGAAGTGGCTTAATTATTTTAATGCACAAAATGAACAAAATGAACAAAATGAACAAGCAAAAATTCCAACAATTCAAACAATTGCTAGAGAAATTATAAATATTAAGAAATGTGGTCGTCCTATACTAACAGACTATTCAACAGGAGGAAATGATCAGGAAAAGGTGAAAGAGATAATAGAAAACCTTGAAAATTTTTATAATTATCTTAAAAAAAAAGTAAACGTAATTGATTTTAAAATTATCAAACATAAAATTATGAATCTTTTTTTAGATTTAGAAATTGATTATCAAGGAGTAAGAGAGATTCTAGAAAAAAAAGGAGAAAATGAAGCAGAGAGATATAATGAAGCAGAGAGATATTTAGAAGAAATTCTTAATACAAAGAAAAATCAAAAACAAAATTTAGAACTACTAAAAGAATTATTAAATGAAATTGAAAATAAAACAAAAACGTCAGTTAAGGAGCTTAAAGAACATTGTGAAGCAGAGAAATTTACGAAGTTTGTGGAAGATATATCTAATAAAAAACTAAAAATAAATAAATTTCTTGGAAAAGATAAAGAATATGATTTTGACTTTCATAAATGGTATTTAAAACTTTCTGACTTACTAGATGATTTAATAATTAAAAACGAGAACGAGAATGTTTTGAATATGAAAAAAGATAATAATTGAAATATATGGATAAAAATTTGTTTTTTATAATTTCAGAAAATGAAGATTTTATATCTTCAATTAAGATTTTTTTAGAAAAAACTTTTTTTGATAGTTTTAAAAATTTTGATAGTTTTAAAAATGATATTAGAGAGATAAAAATTGATAAAAACATTTCAAGCATAGAAAAATTATTAGAAAAGATAAAAATAAATTTTTTATCTTTGATTAAGGAAAGAGAAAAACCAAATATAGTTTTATTTTTGAATCAGTGTGATGTCAATATCTTATCAAAGAATATAGAAATTGAACTTTGGTCTCTTATATTAATGGAACTAATAAGATTTGACCCTGACTTAAACTATAAATTATTTAATTTTATAATATTTTCTCCAGAAAACTCGTTGTTTGATTATGCAAATGTTGATGCCAGTTTAATTGAAATTATAAATATTATTCAAACTCATAAAGAAAAACCTCTTTTAATAAGGGTTCCATACGATATTAGTAATTTGTATGATATTATAAATGGTATTATAAAAAAAACAACAAAGGAAGAGTATTATGAATTTACAAAATCTAAAATCGCTCCATTAATTTTAACTAAACAATTTTCTGAAAAACTTGAGTTTAAGATAACTATAATAGATGATGATTTAACTATTGAAACAAAAAAAGATGAGTGTTTTTTTAACAATAATAACAAAAATATAGAAAATAAAATAGGAAACTCCTACTATAATGAGATAATATGTTCCTTAAATGATAAATTGAAAAATTACGGGATTAATAATATCTCTCTTTCTTTAATTAAAGATATGGATAATTTAAAAAGAGAATTAGAACTTAGTATTAGAGATGATAGCTCAAATTTGAAAGATTTAAAATTAATTAATCTAATTAATGGCTCAGATATTATCTTGCTTGATATATTACAAAAAAAAGAAAAAACTGATAAAAGCAATTCCATCGGACTAGAAATTTGTGAGTTAATTAAAAGAAAGTATCCTTTTATTCCTGTGGTAGGGGTAACACATTTTGGTTATAATTCAATTGACACTCATGAAACTGGTTTGAAACTTGAGCCATCATACTATACAACTAAACTAATTAAAATTGGAGCGGATAATTGCTTCCATAAGACTAATGATAAAAAAATTATAGAGCGCGATGTTGAAGCAATTTTACGTATTGTTTCAAGACGGGAATGGTTACTTGAAAAGATAAAATATTATCCTCGCATTGGTAAGAGATTTATAGTTGATTTAACAGGAAAATATATAGAACTTTCTTCAGAGAAAAAATGGTTAATTTCCTATCTTGTTAATAAATTATTTAAAAATTGTAGCAATGTGTACTTTATGTCTTCTCCTTCAGAAGGTTTAAGTGGAAATATTTTGTTTTTTGTGCAACCAAATAAAGATGAAAAATCACCATTGGATATCCATCTTGTAAAGATTGGTGATAAGAATGAATTGTTTTTGGAATATCTTGGATACGAAAATTATATAAAAGAATATATAAATAATTACGTTGCAAGAATAGAATCAAAACCTATTATTGCTGATGATATTGGTATTATAAAATATACAGCTGTTGGTGATGCAAGTGATTTTGAATATGGTCCTAAATTCTATCCTGTAACATTGCGTCAATATATAAAATACCAGCTTGAATATAAAAATTATGAAAAAGTATTTAAGATTTTTGAACTTTTATTAGAAAATATACTTTCGAAAAAAGGACTTTATAAGGATTTGACAAAAGGAAATGATAAATCTACTG
Organism: Elusimicrobiales bacterium; assembly: GCA_026416895.1. Lineage (GTDB taxonomy): Bacteria > Elusimicrobiota > Elusimicrobia > Elusimicrobiales > UBA9959 > JANZZP01. Next base: position 10,938 of record JAOAEH010000025.1, on the reverse strand, counting down.
ATATTAAAAAATTGTTTTACCATTATTTGCCGCCTGTTTTAGAAAAAGAAATTACCATTAAAGATATCATGTTAAATGGAGATAAATTAGTATTGGAAGAAGTAAAAAAAATAAAAAAGAATAAAATTATTCTGAGAGGTTTTGTGTTAGAAGGATCAGATAAGATTAAAATAGAAATGACTCTAAACCATAAGGGAGATAATTTTGATGAGGAATTTTATAAATTTTTAAACGATCCGCGACTTATTCCTGGGAAAATTATTTATTTCAATGTATTAAAAGAAATAGATAAAAATCAAAAATTAATTAGATTTGTTTTTGATGATTTTACTCAAGAAGAATTATTGGCTAATATTAGTCAAATTATTGAGAGAGGGAAAGAGATAGCAAATAAATTGAATAAAATTGAAAATTTTCCATTTCATACTTCTACTATCCATGGAGATTTTCATCTTGAGAATGTTATGGTAAATCACTGGCAGTTTGCTGAAAAAAAATGTGAAAATAATGAAGGTTTATGGCTTATAGATTTTGAAACTGTAAAGAAAGGGCCAACAGTTGCAGATTTCGCGCAACTTGAGTTTTCTATCTATTGGCATTTATGGATAGATGAATTGGTAAATTTGTATAATCTTTTGAATATAGAATATGAAGAAACAACAATAGATAAAATCTTAGTGATAATAAATGCTTTTTTAAGAACCACACATATTGATGATTCAGAAGAATGGAAAAAAAATTTTATTAATAATATGAGTTGCGAAAAAATTTCAAAATTTATAGATGATACTTTTTTAAACAAAACATATATAATACAATGGATGATAAACAAAGTTCACCGCCATTTGCTTTCATTAGGAATAACAGCCAAAGAATATAATATTGGAGCTGCTATAACTATTTTTTCTAAACATAAATACTTTAAAAGAAATTATGAAATATTTAAGAACAAAAAAATAAAAGATTTAGATAAAAAGGAGTTACTTAAACTCATGGATTTTATAATTGCAGTTTCTGTTGGAGATTTTTATGCGCAAAGGATATAATTATTATGATGGCTTAAAAAAAGCAATAATTTTAGCTAAAAAAAGTTATATCCCTAAAGGTAAGAATTATCCTAAAGTTGGGGCAGTGATAGTTGATGAATCTGGTAATATAATAGACAAAGCTTGTAAACAGGCTAAAATACATGCCGAATTTCAAATGCTTTATAAATTGCCGGATAATTATTTTAAAAAAAAAGATGTTACTTTATATACCACACTTGAACCATGCACTCACAGGAATAACCCTAATGATTTGTCATGCTCTGACCATATAATAAGAACAGGTATTTCAAAAGTTGTAATAGGAATGCTTGACCCTAATCCTGCTATTAGTGGAAAATCAGTGTCTTATTTAAGAAAACATAAAGTGAAAGTTATTGTGGATAATAGATATGAAAAAGAGTTGATGAGAATAAATGAAAAGTTTCTCTCCAAAAAAAGAGTTATTCTGTTTGATTTATGGGGAACCCTTATAAAGAAAAATTTTAGGAATGCTGATCCCTATGATGTTATAGCTAAAATAATTAAAATCAATAACAAACAAGAACTAAAAAGAATATCTAATTCTAAAATGTTTCTCTCATACGATGATTATTTTAATTTTATTGAAAAAGATATTATTGGCAGAAAATTGAGTGAAACTGATAAGGATAAGATTAAAAATGTTATTGAAAAAAACAAAAATATCAGATTGTTTAAAGACACTATTCCAGTATTGAAAAAACTCAGGAAAGCAGGATACAAATTAGGGATTCTTTCAAATGTAATGTGTTTTGGATTAGATAAAATAAAAAAAATGTTTAAAAAATATGTAGATTTTCAGTTTTATTCTTGTGAAGATGGTATGGCTAAGCCAGATTTAGCTTTTTTTAACAAAGCTATAAATTATTTTAAGACAGACACAAGTGATGTATATATGGTTGGTGATTCTTACAAATATGATATAGTTGGAGCTAAAAATGCGGGAATAAAGAAAATTTTCTTTATTACAAACAAGAAAAAAGCAATTAATGAAGCCGGAGGGGTGATAAAATTAGATAGTTTAAGTGATATAATACCTTATTTGATATATAATTATAAATAAGAGGTAGTTTATGCTTATAATTCCTTTATGGTGGAAAAAATTTACCGCTAAAAAAAATGGGAAAAAAATAGCCTTAGTTCAGGGCAGTAATATCTGGCAATATAATTCTAATGAACAAAGCTGGAATTATACTATTTATGAAAATTTGGAATTGCATTCAATGGAATCAGATATTTTATCGTATTTAAATAAATGGAAAGAAAAATATGAAACTTTCAAACAGAGAATAACAGCTCTTGAAAATGAAAGGAATAACATAAATTCTCCGCGTAATAAGTCAAATTACGATACAAGAAGAGATGAGATTTTAGCAGAGTTAAATAAACATAAAGAAAAAATGATGAACGCAAATCCTCCCTTTAGAAAACTAGGAATAGGTAATTATATTTTACTGACAATTTTTGCATTAGGAGAGATTCCGGTCAGTACCACTGCTATGAGAGGAATACTTGTCGATGCCCCTGATATTCTTATATGGGTAGTTGGTGGAATGATAGGAAGTTTTATGGTTTTTATTGGTCATTTTTCAGCAACAAACTTAAGTAGGTTTATAAATTCCGAGAGTAAAAAAGTAAAAGACCTGCTTATTTCGTTGTTTCTATTATCATTGGGTATATCTGCAGCTGCATTTTTGTCTATAATAAGGTTTGCGTATTTAGAATTGGTTAAAAAGGGAGTGTTCTCATATATCAATTTAGATGCAATAATATCTGCCTCTAAAGCAATACTAAGCGGAGAAAAGGCAGTTTTATTGACTGCTTTAATATTTTTTGTTTTATGCCTTGTGCCATTTATTATGTCTTTTATTATAACTCTTTTCAAAAGCGAATATAGAGAAGAATTAATTAATTCAAAGAGAAGATTAAAAAAATTAAAAAAACATTTATCTAAATTACAAAAACAACTTAATAAAAAAGAGAAAGAAATAAGTAAGATTAAGGTGAAGATGATTAAAGCTACTATGAAATGTAAAAGGGATGTAGATGACAGGATTTCAGCATATAAGATCATAATAGACAGCTTTAGAAAAGGAGTGCAAGAAACTGTGAAAATAACTTCTGTGCCTAATTCTTATCCTAAAATTAAAAATGACAGATTAAATGAATTATTGGTTGCATTTGATAAAGAGGTTAAGGAGATAAATAAATGAAAAAGTTTATATATCTATTGGAAATACTTTTGATGATTTCCTGTTTATTGGTATTTTTTTCCTGTAAATATGTAAAAAAATCCGAGCAAAAAAAATTAATTATATTGCTTGTAGATATTTCTTCAAGTGTAAGGGATAATTTAAGGAATCAATACATTAAAGAGTTTAAAGAAATAGTAATACCTTTTATAAAAGATGGCGATAGACTAATAATACAAAAAATAGTTGATAATCCGGATGTAAAACCTACAATAATTTTTAATGAAACTTTTCCTGTATATAGCATTTTAATGAATAGGATAGAATATGAAACTCAAAAGATTGAGTTTATTTCAAAATCAACTTCCACTTTTCATTCTTCTTTGATTACTGGTGAAAGAGTTAAGTATACAGGCATTTTAGATTCATTAAATATGACAGAAGAAATTTTGAAACAATATCAAATGGAAAAATTTTCAAGGGTAGTATTAATAATTTTTTCTGATATGATAGAGGATTCTAATTACTATAATTTTGAAACAGGAAAAATAGATAATATAGATAATCTTATAAAGGAAATATTTCTAAAATATACTAAACGAAGGAAAAGTGTTAAATTAAGTGATTTCCCTCAATTAGACAATTTAGAGGTTTATATATCTGGTATTTATGGGGGAGCTAATTTTACGCCACAAAGAATTGATTTTATAAAGAGATTCTGGATGGAATATTTTAAGTCTACTGGAGCAATGTTAAAAAGTTGTAAGCCACAGTTGATAGGTTTGAGATAACAGGAGGAAATATGAAAAAAATAGAAGCAGTAATACATGAAAATAAATTAAAAGAAATAAAAATAGCTTTTGATAAATTACCATATGGCTTAATTATTTATCAAATAGAAGGGAAAGGAAGAGGTAAGAAAGCTGAAAGAATATGGAATGATAAAACTTTTTATGTTGACACATATCCAAAAGTAAAAATAGAGACAGTTGTGAGCGATGAAGATGTTGAAAAAGTTGTTGAAATAATTAAAACTGTGGCTAAAACTTATAAGAGAGATGAAAAAGGTAATAAAGTCCCGGCGAAACATAGTGGCAAGATATTTATATCAGAGGTAATTGACGCTGTTAGAATAAGCACAGGGGAGAATGGTGATAAAGCATTATAGATAAATTAAGGAGGTTATATGAATTATATTATATTATTTGCTACAGTTATATATGCGTTGCTGGGTCTTTTTTTGTTCGTATTTGCTTACTATGTATGTGATAAAGTTATGCCAAAACTTGAAATAACAAAAATATTAGTTGAAGACAAAAATGTTGGATTGGGACTAGTTATTGCAGGTATGTTTATAGGTATTGCTATAATTATTGCCGCGGCTATAAAGTAGAGAAAAAATATTAAGGGGAATAATTATGTTGAAAATAAGTATTTTTTTATTTTTTTCAGCATTAACCCTACCTACACCAGTCTATTCCACTTACTTCGATAAAAATCTATATCAAAGCCAAACAAGTAAAAACACAATATTTTTTCTTGAAATAACAAATGGTTTAGGATATGTTGCACATGGTGATTTTGAAAAAGCACTTGACAATGGAAAGATGTTTTTTAAACCATCATATTTAGTAGAATTAGGACATCTTAATATATATAAAAAACTTGGACTTTCCTTTGGAACAAGTGGAATGAGTATAAAACCTTTTAATTGGTGGAATAATAAATATCACGAAAAAAATTTTAAATTAATAAATAGGGAAATCCATTTAGGTTTTTCTCTAAGTGCAAATTCTGATAAGTCAACTTTTTTAACAGTGGGAAAAAGAAATATTGTTATAAAACCACCAATATTTAATGATAAAGGATTAATACCTCAAGAAATTCAATTTCAACAAGATAAATTTCAAAGGGATGAAGAAGTATGGAAAGGAGTAAATAAAAGTGGAATAGAAATTGGTTTTTTAAAATATAAATCTTGGTTAAAAGTAAAAAAAGTTGAAAGTGATAGATACAGTAACGATTATAAAATTGAAGAAGAAGAAAAAAAATATGATAAAATTCATGCAAAATCATACTTTAAAATAACCTCTTTCTATATTAATAATAAAATAGGCTTTACTGTTACCTCAGGTGGAGACCATTTAGGAAGTGTAGATGAAATAGAGTTGACTAATAATATTAGTATGAAGATATATTTAAGTCCATTGAGTTTATTTGGTTCATACTCATTTATCTGGTGGGATTGCCACCTGTGGGAGTTTCATTATAATATACTTGGAATATATTTCTAAAACAGATGAAAGTTGATCTTTCCTTATTATTATTTTTTGTCTTACTTATATTTTTACCACAAAAATTACAAGCTAATTTTTTTACAAGTTTGGGAATTGATTTAAATTATCTAATTATAAAACACAATAATAAACAATATTTCCAAGGATTTTCTCCATTATTAGAACTTGAATATAGGGAAGAAAAAAAATTAATTGGATTTAGGTATTCAAACCTTGTTGGGGAAAGTATTAATAATGATGAAAAAGGAAAATCAGGTTTTTTAAAACAATTATATGGTGCAATGAAAATTAGTGAAGAGACAGTAGAAGAAAAACCAAAAAAACTATTATGTCAAGAAGAAAAAAATAAAAAAAAGTGTAGGTTTTATAATTTAATAGCTGGAATAGACAAAATTAATATTTCCAATTATAAAAAAGATATATTAAATGTAGGAATTCAACTTTCTTCTCAATTACTAGGAGAAAACATCAGATTATCTATCCTTCTAAACGAAAAAAAAATAGGATTTGAAATTGCACTAAACTTGAAAGCTATACTAATTAAAAGAGAAAAAGAGATAATTGGATTAAAGATAGGTGATTGTACGAGTATATGGTATTATGATTATCCAGGAAAAGGAAATATTTTAGGATTTGGTTTGGGATTATTTTACTCAAAGGAGTCATTTAAATAATATGCCAGATTTATTAACTGTATTAAATGTCGTAATTTTAAAATTCTTATTACTTCCTTTTTTGTTTTTTTTATTATTAATAATATATAAAAAAGAAAAAAATGTTAAAGAAATTTTTCATATTTCAGTAATTTATTTTGTAATTTTTACCATTATTTTAGATATAATTTTACTTTTTTTTGAAAATGAAGGTATATATAAAAAGAAACTTCCACAATACATAGCTCTTACCATAACAAAAAAAGAGATTTTACTTGCTCAAAAATTAGGAATAGACTATTATGAAAAAACCATAAATCAAAATAAAAATATAATTATTGCCAGAGATTTTAATAATAACTTATTTTTAATCCATTTAGGAGATAATAAGACATTAGATATAAACAATCCTTATAGTGACGATGAAATAATATATCTAGGGAATAAAAAAGATATTCCTAAAAAAGATATTTCTTTACTTAACATAAAATATGATGTACCAAAAAACTAAAATTTTAATAATAAGCTGGTTTATTTTTCAATGCATACTTTTACCTCTCTTTTATTTCAATATAGAAAAAAAAGGAAGAGAATATCAAAATGAGATTGAAAGTTTTTTGATACAAATCACAAACTATGTTAACAAAAAAGAAACACTTTTCATTAGCCACCAATTTATAACTAAAACAATGACACAACAAGAGCCCAGATTTTTAGATATTAGTTACAATTTTGATGATTTTTTTACCAATATTGATATAGATACTAAGGAAATATATCCAATCATGTATAAAAAATATCTCACAGGTGAAAAAATTTTACTTTCAATCAAAAAAGAAACTTTAGGAAAAATATTAGATGTTATTCCTAATGGAGTATTTTTTATAAAATCAACTATTACTAACTATTCAGAACCAGTTTATATTTTTTTTAACATTTTAAAAAAAAATAACGATATAGAAATAAATTTTAATAAAATATATACTATTCAAGAATTAACTCAAAGAATAGAAAAAATAGAGGAAGAAATAGATAAGTTATATATATCAACCAATGATACCTTAATTATACCAATTCCAATACTTTTATCAAATGAAGTTCTTAAGAATACTCATACAATAACTAATTCTATGCTGTATCTCTCTTTTGGAGTCAAAGATACTAAAAATAATGAATATATTATCGCGAATTTTTATAGGAATATAACTATTTACCCATCCAACTATATTCCTCTTAAAAATATTGAATTATTTTCAGCATTAGTAAATCCGAATGATATAAAAATTAAAAATTTCTTTTCAAAATATTTATTAAAAAACATAGGAAGCAATGAATTTGAAATAATAAAAAATTTAATATGTATTCTTAAATCCTTAGGATTAGAATACACATTTACAAGTATTCCTATATTATCAGAAACTCAAAAAGTTCAAACTCCACAAGAAACAATTATATTAAAAAGAGGACAATGCTCTGATTTAACAGTTTTATTTGCAAACTTATTCAGTGTATTTGGAATAAATGTAACATTCCTATATCAAAAAGACCATATACTATTGATGACAGAAATTGAAAAAGAAAAAGTACCTAATGAATATAGCAAATATTTAATTGAAGAAAATGGCATTTTTTATCTTCCCATTGAAACGACTCTAATAGGAAAAGAAACTTTCAAAAAAATGATAGAAAGAGGATACTATACATACAAAAATAATACTACATCAAAACTTAATCTAATTTCTGCATGGAAAAGTTTTCCACCACTTCCATTAGAATTTAACATAGACGAACAAAAAATCAATATAGAGAAAAATAAAATTCAAACTTGTATGAAAAACTAAATATGAAAATAGAAATAAATATCAAAAAAGCAAAAGAATGCATTATTAAAAATAATTTCAAAGATGCTATAAAATACTATTCACTCGCAATATCTCAAAAAAAAGATTTTGCTGATGCTTATTATGGAAGGGCATTATGTATGAGATATTATGATAAAAAGAAGGCATATGAAGATTTTAAAGCAGCTTTCAGATATAATAGAAGGTATGGAGAAAGAGCAAGATATTATTACGGGTTTATAAATTTCTATATTGAACAAAATGAACTTGAAAAAGCGCTTAAAATAACTGAAAAATTTGGTAGAAGTTATAGTGCTACAATCCCATGGGAAAAAACAGAATATCTAATGAGAAAAGCAATAACTCTTGCTCTTATGAAAAAATATGATGATGCACTTAAAGTATTACAAGATTATAGAAACTTAACTGATGTTATGGCTTGTGAGTTGTCCGGTTCAACAATTCTGGATACAGATTTCTTTTATTCTAATTATGAGTTGTTATTAGGCAACATCTACCTTATAACAGGTAAAGAGTATTTAGCTTATTCTATATTTTTAGCCACTGCTAAAGTATTAGAAGATTTCGAGGCAAAAAATGGGATTAATAAATATAATAGTTATATCTTAATACCACTTTATCTGTTTTTAGATAAGAAAGAAAAGGCTATGGAAAGGATAAGATATGCTATAAGCAAGCAAGAAAACAAAGGATACTTTTACAGCTGGTTTGCATCTTACACAGCAAAATATTGTGATAACAAAACAACAGAAAAACTTATATTAGAGATGTTAAAAAATGGTTATATAAATGAAGGTATTTTAAAAAGCGATATTTTACAGGGATATTTTTTGAAAGATATAATCACAAATAGTAAATTATTTGAATCTTATAAATTTGAGTGAAAAATTAATAAAATATTATAATGAGGGGCATGAGAAAAATTATTTTATGCAGTGTATTTGTTGTTTTAGGGGGATGTGCTTCTTCCTCACTATATAACCAAACGTCCTATTATTTTGAAAAAGCTTATTACTCAGAAAATTTAGATAATAAAATAAAATATTACACCAAAGTTATTGAATTAGATCCAAACCACGCCACCGCATATTATAACCGCGCTCTTGTCTATATGCAAAAAGGTGAATATAATAAAGCTGTTTCGGACTATAATAAAGCATTTGAACTAGCCCCTCTTCTTCTAGAAGCATACTATCTAGAAGGAAAGATTTATTATTATAAAAAAGAATATGATAAAGCTATTTCAGCATATACCAAAATCATTGATTTATATCCAAAATACTCAGATGGATACAAATATCGCGGTCTTGCTTATACACAAAAAGGTGAATATGACAAAGCTATTTCAGATTACAACAAAGCTATTGAATTAAATCCGATGAATTACGATGCTTATAACGAGCGTGGTTTGGCTTATGTTTGTAAAGGCGAATATGACAAAGCTATTTCAGATTACAACAAAGCTATTGAATTAGAACTTGATTATGCCAGTCCATACAACAATAGAGGATGGTTATTGATTGATAAAGGTGATTTTAAATCAGCTATTAATGATTTTGAAAAAGCAATATCTTTAAAAGAATATTTTGACCCATATTTAGGACTTTCAATTGTTTATATGAAAATGAAAGATTACAATAAAGCTAAAGAATACTTTAATAAAGCAGCTCAAATTGAACCGCTGCTTCAAAAAGGTATGGACGGAATATCAGAGATTGAAGGGAAAGGTTATTGGTATTCTGAAAATAGCAAAATATCACTTAATCAACTTTTTAAAATAGTCTTAAACAATAAAAAATAGTGATAGGAGGTATTTATGAAGATTTTGTATATTTTAATAATGGTATTATTTACAATTACACCTGTTTTCTGCGAGGAGACAATAAATAATAATTTTTCAGAGAACACATGTAGAGAGATAATAAAACTATTCAACGAATCATTAAACAAGTCAACTTCAGAAGCTGAAGTTTATCATAGTATGGCTGGCTGTTATGAGAGTTTAAACAATATACCGATGTCAGCGTTAATGTATTTAAAGGCCAAAGAGTTAGGCAAAACTGAAGCAGGTAAGATGATTATTGAGTTATTTAACACTGGTGATGCAGAAAACACCACTGAAGATGAGATAAAAATTCTAAATAATATGATTCAATTTATAAATTTAATTGAGAAAGAAGGGATAAAAACAATAAAGTTAAGTGATTTTTTGACTGATAGTATATGGGATATAAGAAAGATAAGTGAAAAAGTTTTTCTTGAAATAGGGAAAGCTATAAATATGGAGTATGATTTTAATAATGAGCTAAACTGGCGCAAAGAACGAATACCACTTATATCACTTACATCAGTTAGAGGCGCTATACAAATGTATTATGCTGAAAATGAAGGAAGATATCCTAAAAATTTAAATGAACTTATCCCAAAATACCTTTCCAAAATTAAACAGATATACATAAAAAATCACAAAAAAACATCAAAAGTAACAATTTATAACTCATCTATAACCAAAAAAGATGAAAAAACAGGTGAGATTAAAATAGATTATTCTAAACTTAAAGATACCGGTGGATATGGCTATATATATGATGAGAAATCCCCTTGGCATGGTTATGTATTTATAGATTGTACACATAAAAACTCAAAAGGAGTAATTTGGGCTTCTTATTGAAATTATTTTTTAAAAACTGGAGGAGAATTGATGAAGATAGGAATAGATATAGGTGGGGTTATTTTAACAAAAGCAAGAAAAAACTCTAAACCAAAAGAGATTGCATATGCAGTTGAATCAATTGAAAAACTTGCCAAAAAATATGAGATTTTTCTGATATCTAAAACTGAAAAAGAAACAAATAAACAAAAGACAA